>JAQUTB010000051.1:1494-8841 GCA_028709985.1 Dethiosulfovibrio sp. | reverse complement strand
TTTATGAGGAGGTCTTTTATATGGCTGGTACAGCACAGATACTTTACGACGTAAAGGCACAGCGTGGAGATACCCTTCGTTGCAAGGGGTGGCGTCAGGAGACCATCCTCAGGATGCTCGAGAATAACATGGAGAACGCAGAACACCCCGAGAAGCTCATAATCTACGGCGGAAACGGCAAATGTGCCCGCAACTGGGAGTCCTACCACGCCATAGTTAAATCCCTCAAGGAGCTTGAGGACGACGAGACGCTGGTGGTCCAGTCCGGTATGCCTGTGGCAATATTCAAGACCCACAAATACGCTCCTGTCGTCGTAATGGCCACCACCAACATCATGAGGGCCGATTGGCCGACCTTTTACGACCTAGAGGCCAAGAACCTGACGATCTACGCCCAGTATACCGCAGCTCCATGGGAGTATATAGGCACTCAGGGCGTTATCGAGGGTACCTTTGAGACCCTTGCCGCTGTAGGCATAAAGCACTACGACGGCAGCCTAAAGAACAAAATATATCTCACCGCAGGAGCGGGCGGGATGGGCGGAAACCAGACCTGGGCCATGAAGATGCACGGCGGTGTGGCCATAGTCGTTGACGCCGACGAAAAGATTCTTCGCCGGAGGATGGATAAGGACTATATGGACGTCATAGTCTACTCCATGGACGAGGCTATCGAGCTGGCCAAAAAATCTGTAAAAGAGAATAAGCCTCTCGGCATCGGGGTGGTCGGAAACGCAGCAGACTGTTTTGAGGAGGCCTACGAAAAGGGATTCATGCCGGACGTCATGAGCGAGATGTGCCCCTGCCACGACCCTGTGTCCTACATCCCCTCTGGCTACAGCGCCGAAGAGGCCAGAGAGCTGAGAAACAGCGACATGGACTCCTACATGGAGAAGGCAAGGGACACCATGGTGCGCCAGCTCAAGGCCATGCTCAAATATCTCGACAAGGGAGTTCCTGTCTTCGAGTACGGCACCAGTATCCGCAAGGAGTGCGTCGATGCAGGGATGAATAAAGACGATGCTATGAGGCTTCCCGCCTTCGTCGCCGACTATATTCGCCCCCTGTTCTGCGAAGGCCGTGGGCCTTTCCGCTGGACCTGTATATCCGGCGATCCCGCAGACCTGGACAGGACCGACAAACTGGCACTGGAGCTCTTCGGAGACGATCCTATCGTTGGACGGTGGATTCGCCTCGCCCACGAGCATCTTCCCATAGAGGCCCTTCCAGCCCGTATCTGCTATATGGGCTTTGGACAGAGAAAGAAGTTCGCCCTGGCCGTCAACGATCTGATCAAAAAGGGCGAGATAAAGGGGCCTGTGGCCTTCTCCAGGGATAACCTGGACTCCGGTTCCATAGTGAACCCCACCTTCGAGTCCGAGAGGATGAAGGACGGTGGAGACCTGATCTCCGACTGGCCGATGTTGAACGGACTGCTCAACGCCTGCGGTATGTGCGATCTTATCGCCATACAGGCCAACTACTCCATGGGCGAGGCGGTCCATACCGGAGTCACCCAGATCGCCGATGGAACCGACGATGCCGACATAAGGCTTGAGGTCGCCATGACCGTAGACTCGGGTATAGGCGTCATCCGTCACGCTCAGGCTGGATACGATATCGCCAAAGACGTCGCCAACGGCGTTGGAAAACTCACGAAGGAGAGCATAAAGGTTCCCCTCTGGTGGGAGCCAGCGGACAAGGTCACCTTCGGCCCCGACGGCAGCGATAAGCTTTAGCACTGGATAGCCCTTTAAAAGTCAGGCCTTCTCTCTGGAGGCCTGACCTTTCTTAAGGAGGGGTAGGGTAGTGAAAAAAAACGCAGATCTTTTTGTCCTAAACGCTAAGCAGCTTATACGTTACTCCGACAGCAAAGGCGATTCGTTGGAGGTCCTTGAGAACGGCGCCTTGGCTATAAAGGACGGACGAATTCTGGCCATAGGTGATACCGAGGAAATAAGAGGGGCTTTTGCTCTGGACGAAGGTGTCGTCGTAGATGCGTCGGGAAAGGTGGTGGTCCCTGGTTTTGTGGACTGTCACACCCATCTGGTCTTCGCTGGCTCCAGGGTGGACGAATATTCGGGGCGGATCCAGGGCTGGACCTCCGAGGAGTTCAAAAAACGGGGAATAAAGACCGGCATTATGGCCACCGTCGATGTGACCAGAAATGCCACAAAAGAGGGCCTGTTTGACCAGTCATCGGATAGGTTAAAAAACATGATCTTAGCCGGAACCACCACGGTTGAGAGCAAAAGCGGCTACGGCCTGTCCTTAGAGTCCGAACTGGCAATGCTTGAGGTAAACCTCATGCTCCGAGAGGCTTTTCCAGTCCGGGTCGTCTCCACCTTCTTAGGGGCTCACGGCTGGCCCGAGGATATCCCCAAAAAATCCTACATGGAACTTCTCAAAAAAGAGATGATACCCGCCGTTGCGGAGAGAGAGCTTGCGGACTTTTGCGATATCTGGTGCGACGACGGACATTACACCGCCGAGGAATGTCGGGAAATACTGGAAGCAGGGCTTAGTCACGGCCTTAGGCCTAAGATCCATACAGGGGCCTATTCCTATATAGGCGGTGCCGATCTTGCTGGCGAGATGTCCATGGTCTCCGCGGACCATCTTAACTACACCCCCAGAGCGGCCCTCAAAAAATTGGCGATGGCCGACGTGGTGGGGGTTCTCCTGCCCGGTATAGACTTCGCCGTCGATCATCCCAGGCCCTTTGATCCAGGACCGATGGTCGAGGAGGGCCTTTCACTTGCTTTGGCCACAAACTGCTGTCCCGGCTGTTGGTGTGAGTCCATGCATTTCATCATGTCCTTAGCCTGTCGTAGACATAGCCTGTCCCCGGTAATGGCCCTGAAGGCCGCCACTCTAGGGGGAGCCATGGCTCTCGGCCTAGACGACGAGGTCGGATCTATCGAGGTCGGCAAGGTCGCCGATTTACAGATTTGGGGAGTTTCCAGGTTCGAGGACGTCGTATACCGACTGGGTGGAAACGTGGTGGATAAGGTTATCAAAGACGGCAGGGTTATCGTCGATAGAGGGATTTTACTGTAGGGAGATGATCTGTATGTCGCTGTATTCCGTTTTAGACGATGTGATGGATTCCAACAACTTTACCGTAGGTGGTGGTTCCGCTTCGGCCATAGCCGGTTCCATGGCCGCCGGCCTGATCAGCATGGTCTCCAGGCTTTCCATAGGCAAAGATTACGGCCTTGACGACCGACGTTATGAGGAAATATCGAAAGAGCTCGACCAGCTCTGTAAGGATCTGGCCTCCGGCTCGGAGGAGGATACCCAGGCTTTTTTAGGTATAAAAAACGCCTTTTCCTTGCCTAAAGAAAGGGACGATCAAAAGGCCCTCAGGCGAAAAGCCATAGAGAACGCCGCAGTGGTGGCCGCGACGGTTCCCATGGAGAACGCCAACAGGGCTAAGAGGGTTCTGGAGATCTATAGGGAGATGGACGGAAAGTCCAATCCCAACGCCTCGTCCGATTTTACCGCAGGAATGCTTCTGGCGAAGAGCGCCATCCTAGGCTGTGCCTTAAACATAGACGCAAACCTATCCCTGATAAAGGACGAGACCAAGCTCACTTTCCTGAAGGAAGCATCGGACAGGCTAAAAAGCATCGTCGAATGATAACAATCTGTTCTTAAGGGAGGTGTTTTTATGGGCAAAGAGGAAGTTCAGAGAAAACGCTCGGCTTTCCCGTTTCTTTTCTACAGCTCCATCGGGATTTTTATGTTCTTTATCCCACTGACAATAGGAGGCAGGACCACTATCGCTGTGGACCACATAATTTCCGCCATAAGAAACGGATTCCCCCGATTTGGCCCCCTTTACGCTGTCACTGTGATGATTGCAGGGTTCGTGCTTAGTTGCGTCGGTAAAAAATGGCGTCGTTCTACCACCGATCTGTTTTTTTTCGTGTTTAACGCTATCGGTCTGGCGGTGGGGCTTATGGTTTTTCTTGAAACCGGTCCGGCCTGGATTTTGGACAAAAACATGGCTCCCTACGTTTTTAACCTGGTGGCGGTCCCTGTTGGCCTGATTATACCCATAGGGTCGGCTTTTTTGGCTTTTTTGGTTAACTTCGGCCTTATGGAGTTTGCCGGAGAGCTGATGATCCCTGTTATGAGGCCGATCTTTAGGACCCCTGGCAGATCAGCTATAGACGCGGTCGCCTCCTTTGTGGGAAGTTATTCCGTCGGTTTGATAATAACCAACAACGTCTATCGTAACGGAGGCTACACCGCCAGGGAGGCCGCCATCATAGGGACGGGATTCTCCACGGTCTCTGCGACCTTCATGATAATCGTGGCTAAGACCCTTGGGATCATGGATATCTGGGGCCTTTATTTTTGGACCACCCTCTTTGTGACCTTCGCCGTGACAGCTATAACTGTGAGGATTCCCCCTCTTTCCAGGGTTCCCGATACCTTGTATCCAGGCGTTCCCCCTAGGGATGTGGAGGTAAGAGGCGTCGGAGGGCTTTTCTCCCGAGCTTGGGATAAGGGTGTATCCGCTGGAAACAACGCACCTGGACTGATGCCACTGATCTGGCAAAACCTGAAAGATGGGGTTCAAATGGCTATGTCGGTGGTCGCGGCTATCCTCTCCTTCGGGGTCATAGCCCTGGCCTTAGCGGAGTACACCAATATCTTTCAGTTCACCGGCTACGTGTTTTATCCAGTTTTCAAGCTGCTTCAGATCCCTGACGCCCTTTTGGCGGGAAAAGCGGCGTCGGTGTCCATAGCCGATATGTTTTTACCGGCGATTCTCTGTAAGGACGCAGCAGCTGTCACCCGTTTTGTCATAGGAACCGTATGTATATCTGAGGTCCTCTTTTTCTCAGGTATGTTGCCCTGTCTGATGGGGACGGAGATACCTCTCAAAATGAAGGATATATTTTTGATCTGGTTTGAGAGGGTCGTCCTCTCTATCCTGATAGTAGCTCCTATCGCTCACGTTATATTTAATTGATTATAGGGAGGTTTTTTTGTTGAGTAAGATTCTGCTTTGCGAACTGAACGTCAGTGAGGGCACGGATTTAGCTAAAATAGAGTGCATAACCGCGGCTCTTAAGGATACCCCAGGGATCACCGTCATGGACGTGGATTCGGACAAGGATCATAACCGCACGGTGTATACCTGGATAGGGGAGCCGGGGGACGTCCTTCAGGGAGCTATGAACGTGACCGCCAAGGCGGTGGAGCTCATAGACATGGAGACCCATTCGGGAAGCCATCCTAGAATGGGAGCGGTGGACGTAGTTCCCTTCGTTCCCGTTCGCAACGTGGAGAAGGAGGAAGCCCTCTCGATTGCCCGTCGATACGGCAGTTGGCTGGGGTCTATCGGGGTGCCGGTTTATTACTACGAGGAGGCCGCTACCAGACCTGAGAGGGAAAGCCTGGTCTCCATCAGAAAGGGCCAGTACGAGGCTCTGCCGGAGAAGATGAAGGACGAGGCCTGGAGGCCGGACGAGGGGCCCTTTGACTTCGTCCCCAAGAGCGGAGCTACGGTGACGGGGGTCCGCTTTCCCCTGGTCGCCTATAACGTAAACCTGAGGACCACCGATCTGGGGATCGCCAAGGCAATAGCCAACAGAATGCGTTTCGCCGGCGGTGGTCTCCGGTTCGTCAGGGCTATAGGCCTCCCCCTTGAGGATAAGGGTATGGTTCAGGTGTCCATGAACCTGACCAACTACGAAAAGACCCCGATCCCTATGGTCTATTTCCTGATCAAGGCTCTGGCGGAGACCTACGGAGTGGCTATAGCCGAGGCGGAGCTGGTGGGACCAGTTCCTCTGGCCGCTTTGAAGGACGTCGTTGCCATGTGCCTTCAGGTTAGAGATTTCGATATAAGCCAGATTATAGAGACTAATTTGCTTAGATAGAAAAAGTTTAGGAGCCTTCCTCATATGAGGAAGGCTCCTAAACTTTTTGGGACTTTTATCGTTATTCTATATTTCCTATCTTGCTTTCCACCTTTTCGACCAGTTTCCCCTGGGAGATGAGCTCGGCGGCTAGGGCCTGGTCCTTGTAGAATATCCTGTCCTCGGTCATGAAGGATACTCTCTCTCTGAGGAGGTCGTAGGCGGGCTTGGTTCCCTTGCCCATAGCCCTCTTTTCCTGGAGGTCTATGGCCTGGGCGGCGTTCATCCACTCTATGCCCAAGATCGCCTGGACGTGGCCTAGGATCGTCCTGGCCTTCCTGGCCCCGATCGTCCCCATGCTGACGTGATCCTCCTGACCTGCGGAGGTGGGAATCGAGTCTACGCAGGCGGGATGGGCGAGGACCTTGTTTTCCGACGCCAGAGCTGCCGCTGCGTACTGGGGAACCATAAAGCCACAGTTGATGCCTCCTTCGGATATCAGAAAAGCCGGAAGACCGTGGTTTAGCGCGGGATCGACCAACTTGGCTATGCGCCTTTCGGATATGTTGCCTATCTCCGATATGGCTATCCCCAGGGTGTCCATGGCAACAGCTACCGGCTGGCCGTGGAAGTTGCCGCCGGAGAAGACATCCCCGGTGTCGGTGAACACCAAGGGGTTATCGGTAGCGGCGTTCAGTTCCGCCTCTATAACTCTCTTGACGTAGGAGGTCGCCATTCTGCTTGCTCCGTGGATCTGGGGGATACACCTTATGGTGTAGGAATCCTGCATCCTGACCTCTCCCTGACGGGTCATCCAGTCGCTGCCCTCCAGCAATCGCCTCAGGTTGGAGGCTACGGCGATCTGACCCTCCTGGCCTCGAGCCAGATGAATTCTTGGGTCGAACGCGTCTATGACGCCCCTCAACGACTCGGCGGTAAGGGCCCCAATTATGTCGGCGGATTTTTGTAGGATTATGGTATCGAAAAGGACGTGAGCCCCGACAGAGGACATGACCGGTGTGCCGTTGATGAGGGCCAGTCCCTCTTTGGCTTTCAGGGTAACAAGGGGGATGCCCGCTCGTTCCATGGCTTCCTTGCCCTCGTAGACAATTCCTCCGAACTCCGCCTCGCCCTCTCCTATCATAGGCAGTACCATGTGGGCCAAGGGGCAGAGGTCGCCACTGGCTCCTACGGAGCCCTTTTCCGGAATGACCGGATGTACTCCTTTATTTAGCATATCCACCAGCGTCAGAGGTATCTCTTTTCTAGCGCCGGAAAAGCCCTTTACGATGGAGTTTGCCCTGAGAAGTAGTATGCCTCTCACTATCTCCCTGTGCAGAGGGTCTCCGACGCCCACGGCGTCAGAGCGGATGAGGTTTATCTGTAGTTTATCTATTTGATCCTCGGAGATGGCGACGTCGGCGAACTTGCCAAACCCCGTGTTTATGCCGTACATAGGCTGTCCCTG
>JAQUTB010000051.1:0-1484 GCA_028709985.1 Dethiosulfovibrio sp. | reverse complement strand
CTGGATGCGGCGATCTTTTCAAATCCATCGTCGCTTATATCCACCTTTGCTTCGAAGCGAGTTACGGCTATAAATTCCTCTAAAGAAAGGCTGTTACCGTCGATAACGATCTTTTTCATGACAATAGTCACTCCTTTTTGGATTATGAGAGGAGCATCCCCATGCCCTGTAATCTCACTCGAAGCGCTCTATTCCTGGATTACGACGTCTAGCCCTACGTCACGTTAAGGTATACCCATTCTCTCTCCATGTCAAGATTTCCCTTTGTCTGAACTGTCAAATCTGTCAACTGGACAAACACGGTAAATTGATGGATAGGTGACGAGACCAAGCTATAGTGGTAAAGAAGCGCAGAAAATTGAGAGCATCCCCTATCTTGAGGCGAAGGAGCGTGGTCTTTATCTAAGCAACTTTATGTCCATAAAATAAGACAAAGGGAGGGAAGTTTATGTTAACCAATGCTGTTGTTGTGTCAGTTGTGGCTATGACGGTGTTATGTCTTTTGAAGCTTAACGTTATATTGTCTCTAATCGTTGCCGCTATGGTAGGTGGGCTAGCTGCGGGTATGTCTATAGGGGACACGATGGGTGTTTTGATCGGTGGTATGGGAGGTAACGCCGAGACCGCGCTGAGTTATGTACTATTGGGGGCCTTGGCGACGGCTATAGCCAAGACAAACGCCGCCGATCTTTTGGTGAAAAAGATAACGGTCCTTATCAAGGGCAATAAGGTCGTGCTGTTGCTGGTGTTGGCTTTTATCGCCTGTCTTTCCGGGACGGTCATACCGGTTCACATCGCTTTTATTCCCATTATCATACCTCCGCTACTGATATTGATGAATAAGCTGAAACTGGACAGACGTTCCGCCGCCTGTGCTCTGGCTTTCGGACTGAAGGCCCCCTATATAACGATACCAGTCGGCTATGGTCTGATCTTCCACAATATTGTCAGAGATCAAATGGGGCTTAGCGGTATAGAGATAACTACCGGTATGGTTTGGCGATCCGCCTGGGTAGCCGGCCTTGCCATGGTGACAGGGTTGGCTATCGCCCTTTTTGTGTATAGAAAGCCTCGGGAATACCCTCAGTTAGACGATAGTCACGATATCAATCTGGACAGCAACGAGGATATCAGCTTTTCTCCAAAGCATTTGGCGACCTTACTGGCTGGGTTAGCGGCCTTGGTGGTTCAGCTTATATACGGGTCTATGCCTATCGGTGCCATGGCAGGTCTCAGCATCATGTTGATATGTCGATGTGTGAAATGGAGCGATATGGAGGAGATAGTTAAGGGCGGTATCAATCTCATGGGACTTATCGCCATCGTCATGTTAGTAGCCTCTGGATATGCCTCCGTCATGAGACATACCGGTGGGGTCAACAGTCTGGTGGAGGCGGCTACTGGTCTGATGGAGGGAAGTAAGTTCATGTCAGCTACGGTTATGATCGTTATGGGGCTGATCATCACCATGGGGATCGGTACTT
>JAQUTB010000050.1 GCA_028709985.1 Dethiosulfovibrio sp. | reverse complement strand
TCTGAGAGGACGTGAGGTGTATGAGCTCCCTCATTATCTCCGCCTCGGCAAAGGCCATCTGGGCCGACTTGACCACCTTTTCCCCTGAGGCAACGGTCAGGTTTGCGTGGGAGTCGGCGTAGGCTTTCTCAGCCTTCTCCGCATCTCCAGCAAGGGAGGCTATCTTTTTCTTGAGCTCCTCCTCTCCAGAGGAATAACGGGCAAGGCCTTCGTCCAGGTCCTTCTGGTCGTAGGCCAGGTTGTCGTGTATATACCGGCGGAGATCCTCCTCCTGCTCAAGGCGGAGGGAGGCCACAGAGACCTGTAAGTTTATGTTCTCAAGGTTTCTCTTGAGGTAAGCCAATGTTACCTTCCACAGCTCCTCCTTTATCTCGAACCTCCTCAGCATCCATTCCTTGTTCTGCTCCTGGTCCGTGCCCTTGGCCGACTCGGCCTCGCTTTTGGCCAGCCTAACCGCCTTTCCCGCCTCTTCCAGCTGGGTCTGGGCGCTTATTATTGCCTTCTGCTCCCGGGCCATGGATTCCCTGAGGTTTGCCAGAGTGGAATCTAGGTCCTCCATTCCCTGAAGGAAGCCGTCGTAATAGCTCAGGTTGAAGGGCGGTTTTGCCTCCAGGCTGAGCATGGAGTTTTCCTTCTCCTCTCGCCTCTTTTTCTCCTCGTCTGCGAACCCAGCGGTCTTCTCTATCGCCACGTTAAGCCTGCGGTAGAAGTTCTGGAGCGAGGACAGAGCTGTCATCCTGGCCTCCACGTCCGCTTCTGAGATGCCGTAGCGAGCGGCGGACTCTGCCACAGGCACAGCCGCCAGCCTCTCTATGGTCTGATTGATAACACCGACCCTCTTCTCGTTGGCATCTTTGTTGAAAAGATCCTCCGCTGCGGGATCCTGGGAAACAGCCTGGTCGGAGGAGACCTCCTGAGCGGGCTTATCCTGCGCCAATATGGGAGGGCAAAAGGACAGGACAAAGACTAAATAAAAACAAAACAATATCCTCGATTTCATCGACTCATCCTCCTCTCGTCAAATATACCTCTCATGATAGACCATATGGAGCCATTGTTCCAGTTTTAGGTGTATCATATTGTCGCTTTACACAAACTACAGTGGGGTGACTCGGATGAAAATCTATATAAGCGTGGACATGGAAGGCGCCACAGGGGTAGTAAGAGCGGAACAGACAAGAAGCACCGATCAGGAGTACTCCTTCGGAAAGGCCATGCAGACCCACGATCTGCTAGCGGCCATAGAGGGGGCTTTCGACGGAGGGGCCGACGAGGTTCTCATAAACGACTCCCACGCCAGGATGATAAACATATCACCGGAGGATATGCCTGGGAGCGAGGGAAGGCTCAGGATAATATCGGGCACGCCTAAACAGCTTGGGATGATGGAAGGGGTCAAGGGATGCGACGGGGCCTTCTTCCTTTGCTACCACGCAATGGCCGGGACACCCGCTGCTGTGCTGGACCACACCATCTCAGGCAAGGCCGTCTACAGGGCCGTTCTTAACGGGAGAGAATCAGGGGAAACCGGGCTCAACGCCGCTGTGTGCGGCTATTTTGGCGTCCCGGTAGCCCTTATAACCGGGGACGAGGCCACGGCCAGAGAGGCTAGAGGGCTTCTGGGCGATTCTCTCCTGACCTGCGAGGTCAAATCCGGCATAAGCCACGCGGCCGCCTCCTGCCTTCCGCCTGAGACGACCTTCGGCATGATAAGGGAAAGGGCATCTGAAGCGGTCAGGAGGATCTCTCAGGGCCTTGCTCCCGTTCCTGATACCGGGAACGGAGATTTTTGTCTGGACTTAACGTTCCATTACACCTCCCAGGCTGACTGCGCCGAGGTCCCTGGGACCATTCGGTTGGACGGAAGGACCGTGAGGATAGAGGGCAAGGGAATGGATACCATGAGAAGATGGGCTGGTTCCCTGATCTCTCTCGGAGGGTCGGTAGGGTTTTAGGCACCTCTAAAAACTCGCTTTTGAGTCCTCTCGGAGAGATCGTTCCGCCTACGCCCTGTTTCGCCTGAGCGTATACTCAACCTGCCTGTTCCGTACGAACCGCCTCGGAGGATGAGCATTTTTAGAGGTTCCCTTTAGCTTGAACGACGGAAGGTTGTCGAAACTTTCGACATCCTTCCGTTTTTTCTTGACACGTCGCGGCCAAATACTTATGATTAGAATGTATCCGTTTTTGAATCCATTTGATCCGTACCTCATAGAAAGGGAGGGGAACACCTATGGAGATAAAGGCCGACGAGCAGGCCTTTAAGGCGGTGATAGAACTGATAGTGGATCATCGTCTGGCCCCAGGAGAGCGGCTCTACGAGCCCGAGCTGGTGGAGATGATGGGCATAAGCCGGACCCCTATCAGACAGGCCCTCGGCAGGCTCATAGCGGAGGGAGTGCTGGAGAAGATCCCAGGCCAGAAGGGATACAGAATTCCCACGCTGGACAAGGAGGACCTGCTCCAGGTCTTCGTCGCAAGGGCCAACCTGGAGGGCCGAGCCGCTGAGTTGGCGGCGGAGCTGGGAGAGGACGAGGATTTTAGAGAGCTTCGAGGATTAAACAAACAGGAGAGCGATTTCGTCGAGCTCTACGGCAACCAGAGAAAGGGCGTCTTCGCCGAGCTAAACGATAGGTTCCACAGGAAGATAATCTCCATGAGCAAAAACGTCTATTTCGAGAGGCACTTCACCCAGCTCTACAGGAGATCGTCCCTCTACACCTTCTACTACTCCCCCTACTACATCCTGGATGTCGGAAGCGCCGAGTACGTGGCCAGGAGAAAAGCAGGCAGACATCAGAGTTCGGGGGAACACGAGCTCATAGTCGCAGCGCTGGAGGCCAGGGATGGAAGGACCGCCAAGGAGAGAATGGAGGATCACATACTTAACACCGTAAGACACAGGCTCAGCCTCGGCATGCTATAGCGCCGGGTTTTAAGGGCAAGAGAAAAGGGCCTAGGCCCTGACGAAGGAGGAAGAGTTTTGGGCAGATTCATCGTTCGAAGGCTTATCCTGGCGATCCCGGTCCTGATAGGGGTCTCCATCATAGCCTTTCTCATCCTTCATCTGTCGCCGGGAGATCCAGCGGAGCTTCTGGCGGGGGATGAAGCGACCCAAGCGGACATCCAGATGATAAGGGAGAAGTTCGGTCTGGATCAGCCCCTGACGACCCAGTATTTCCGGTTCATCAAGGGGATAGCGACGGGAGAGCTCATATCCATGAAGTACGAGGTCCCTGTAATGGAGATAGTCGGCAAGAGGCTGAAAAACACCCTGATACTGTCCTCCGTTGCCATAGCCATATCGGTGATAGTGGGGATAATGGCGGGAATCCTCTCCGCCGTCCACAGGTATTCCTGGATCGACTACGTCGCCACGGTGGTGGCCCTCCTTGGAGTGTCCATGCCGGTGTTCTGGTGGGGACTTCTCATGATACTTCTGTTCTCGGTCAACCTGATGTGGCTTCCCTCCGGCGGAATGGGAGGATTCAGGCACATGATAATGCCGGCGATAGCACTGGGCACGGCATCGGCTGGGATCATTGCCCGGATGACCCGTTCAAGCATGCTTGACGTGCTCCAACAGGACTACATAACCACCGCAGTTGCGAAGGGACTCAGACAGAAGCTGGTGGTATATCGCCACGCCCTCAGGAACGCCTTGATACCTACTGTGACCGTCATAGGGCTTCAGTTCGGCTATATGCTTGCAGGGGCGGTCCTGACCGAGTCGGTCTTCTCCTGGCCCGGGATAGGAAGGCTGATCGTGGACTCCATCATGGGCAGGGATTACCCGGTGGTACAGACCGCGCTTCTCATCATAGCCCTGATATTCGTCCTGGCCAACCTGGTCGTGGACGTCCTATACGCATTATTGGATCCGAGGATAAGATACAATGACTAACACGACGACCAACACGAAGAAGAAAAACATATCGCATTTATCCATAATTTGGCGTAGGCTAAGCCGAAGCAAAACCGCCATAATCGGCCTTTTTATCGTAGGGCTGTACGTCCTTACCGCCATATTCGGACCATACCTGGCCCCTCACGACCCGATAGCCCAGGATCTGAGCAAGACATTTCTTGCCCCCTCCGCACAGCACCTGATGGGCTGCGACGAGTTCGGTAGGGACATATTCAGCAGGATAATCCACGGGGCTCGGGTCTCTTTGATCATTCAGTTCAACTCGGTGGTCATAGCCCTTGTGATAGGTATCGCCCTCGGAGCCATGGGAGGATATTTCGGTGGCCTGGTAGACGAGATTATAATGAGGCTCATGGACGTGATGCTGGCCTTTCCAGGCATGCTCCTGGCCCTGGCAATAGTCGCCATGCTCGGGCCAAACCTCACCAACCTGATAGTGGCCATAGGGATATACTCGGTCCCTCAGTTCGCCAGGGTAACAAGAGGAGCGGTCATCTCGGTCAAGAAAAACGAGTACGTCACAGCGGCCAAGGCTATAGGCGAGTCGGACTTTTCGATAATAACCAGATACGTTCTGCCTAACGCCCTCTCTCCCATAATAGTACAGACCACCTTGAGGATGGCTACGGTTCTGCTGACCGCGGCGGGACTGGGCTTTTTGGGACTGGGGGTGCAACCTCCAACGCCGGAGTGGGGAACGATGCTCAGCGGTGCGAGGATGTACCTGAGGACGGCTCCCTTTGTGGCCTTCTTCCCTGGCTTGGCCATAATGTTGGTTGTTCTGGGATTCAACTTCTTCGGCGACGGCCTCCAGGACGCCCTGAACCCCAGACTTAAGGAGTGACGACCATGACGAAAAAAATACTGGAGGTCAAGGACCTCTCCACCTGGTTCTACACCGAGGAGGGAATAGTCAAGGCCCTGGAGGACGTCAGTTTCTCGATCGAACAGGGCGAAATCCTCGGCATAGTCGGCGAGACAGGCTGTGGAAAGTCGGTTACGTCTAGAACTATAATGGGATTGATACCCCAGCCTCCCGGCAAGATAGTGGGGGGAGAGGTGCTTTTCGAGGGACGAGACCTTCTGAAGCTGGGAGACGAGGACATGAGGTCGATCAGAGGCAAGGACATGGCGATGATCTTCCAGGATCCTATGAGCAGCCTCAACCCGGTCCTTAAAGTCGGATTTCAGGTTATGGAGGCCATAAAGGCCCACGGCAACGTATCGGACAGGGAGGCCAGAAAGAGGGCCCTGGATATGTTCGAGAAGGTCAATATACCGGACCCTGAAAAATCCCTTAACCGCTACCCTCATCAGTTTTCGGGTGGGATGAAGCAGAGGGTGATGATAGCCATGGCCTTGAGCTGCAACCCAAGGCTTCTCATAGCCGACGAGCCCACCACGGCCCTGGACGTCTCCATCCAGGCCCAGATACTGTCGCTGATAAAAGGGCTTCAGAGGGACTTCGGGAGCTCCATTATGCTGATATCCCACGACCTGGGAGTCATAGCTACCATGGCCCAAAAGGTGGCCGTGATGTACGCCGGAAGCATCATAGAGTACGGCTCGGTGAAGGACATCTTCGAAAGCCCTTCCCATCCCTACACTAAGGGCCTTCTCGGGGCCATCCCCAGGCTGGACAGGGACCAGGAGTCGCTGGACGTGATAAAGGGGGCCCTGCCTGACCTGATAAACCTGCCAGAGGGATGCAAGTTCAGGGAGAGATGCCCTGTGGCCGAACCCCTTTGCGCCACGGCCAGACCCCCGAGGTTAAAGGTCAAAGAAGGACACGAGGTGGCTTGCTATGCATATCGTTGAGGTTTCAAACCTGGTAAAGCACTTTCCCATAGACAAAGGGATAATTTTTCCCAAGATCGTGGGACAGGTCAAGGCAGTGGACGGGATCTCCTTCTCCATACCGGAGGGCCAGACCCTGGGCCTCGTAGGGGAATCGGGAAGCGGAAAGTCCACGGCTGGGAACATGATACTTAGGCTACTGGACCCGACGTCCGGTCAGGTCATGTATAAGGGACAGTCGGTGACCGACATGGACGATAAGGCCCTTCACCTGTTTCGGTCCAAGGCCCAGATGGTGTTTCAAAATCCCTTCGCGTCCCTGAATCCCAGGATGATAGTTAGGGACATAATCGGCAGGGTGCTAAAGGTGCATGGGGTCACAGACGAGGCAGAGATATCCGACAGGGTGCTTACAAGCCTGAAGGAGGTGGGGCTCAAGGAGGAGCACATGACTCGCTATCCCCACGAGTTCTCCGGCGGCCAGAGGCAGAGGATAGCCGTCGCAAGGGCCCTTATATCGGACCCGGACTTCATAGTTCTGGACGAGCCCACCTCGGCCCTGGACGTGTCGGTCCAGGCCCAGATATTGAACCTCTTCAAGGAGCTACAGAGGGAGAGAGGACTAACATACCTTTTCATCTCCCACGACCTGAGCGTGATAAAACACATAAGCCACAGGGTAGCGGTGCTATACCTGGGCAAGATGATGGAGTACTCGTCCAAGGAGGAGCTGTTCTCGTCGCCGCTCCATCCCTACACCAGGGCCCTGCTGGACAGCATCCCAAAACCATACATAACCGGCGAGGACATAGAGGACAAGGTGATAAAGGGCGATATACCGAGCCCGGTTAACCCTCCCAGAGGATGTAGATTCAACACCAGGTGTCCCCTGGCGGACGACACATGCAGGACGGAGGAGCCGATTTGGAGGGAGGTGAGGCCTGACCATTTCGTGGCCTGCCATAAAGTCCAATAGCACACACAAAAAGGAGGAAAGAGAAGATCATGACTGGAATAGCAAAGAAAGGCCTGTACCTGTTGCTTGCCGTGGCGGCGCTCTCCCTTTGTATCGCTGGGACAGCCCTCGCCGACAACGAGGAACTGATAATAGCCAAGAGCCGAGAGGCCCTGGCCCTCGACCCGCAGGACATAACCGACACTCCATCAGAGGAGGTCAACAGGGCCATCTACGAGGGATTGGTAACCTTCGACGATCAGCTCAACATAGTGCCCATGTTGGCGTCCAGCTGGACCTACACCGACGACGGCCTTGAGTGGACCTTCAAGCTCAGAGAAGGGGTCAAATTCCACAGCGGAACCCCCTTCAACGCCGAGGCGGTGAAGGTCAACTTCGACAGGATCCTCAACGGAAAGTACAAGAGGACCTCCCTGTACCAGCCGGTTATCGACAAGGTCGAGGTGATAGACGACAACACGGTCAAGTTCACCCTCAAGGAATCCTTCGGTGCTTTTTTAAACGTGCTGGCTCACACAGCTGGGCTCATCCTGGACCCATCCTACGTCCAGGACGAGGCTAAAAACGAGGCCATCAAGCACAAGCCCTCCGGCACTGGACCCTTCATGCTGGACGAATGGGAGCAGGGCGACTTCATAGCCCTGAAAGCCTATAAGGACTACTGGCAGGGCAAGCCCAAGCTCCAGAGACTCGTCTTCAGGACCATCCCGGAGGACAGCGCCCGAGCCATGATGATCGAGACGGGAGAGGCGGACATCGCCCAACAGATACCCCCGACCGACGTGGAGAGGCTTCTCAAGAACAAGAAGGTGGACATGAAGGTCCTGCCCTCCATCGTGGTGCAGTTTATCGGCATAAACTGCCAAAACGACATCCTCAAGGACCCAGCTGTCAGGCTGGCACTGGCCTACTCCATAGACCGTCAGGCCATCTGCGACAAGATCCTCATGGGCTACGCCGAGCCGGTCGACTCCATGGTCGCCCCTCTGGTGAACGGCTACAGCGAGGTCAAGGGATTCACCTACGACCCGGAGAAGGCCAGAGCGATCCTCAAGGAGGCAGGCTGGGTCGATACCGATAAGGACGGCATCAGGGAGAAGGACGGAAAGAAACTCACCGTCGAGTTCTGGACCCACGGAAGGGACACACTTTCCCTCAAGGTTCCCCAGTCGGTACAGGCCTTCGCAAACGCCGTTGGCTTCGACTGCCAGATGAAGGTCATGGACTGGGGCGCGTTCCTCTCCGCTACCGGTAAAGGCTTAGAGGAGAGCACCTCCCAGCTTATGTGGCTCGGATGGAGCCCCTCCACTGGCGACGCAGACTGGGTATACCGCCCCCTTGTACATTCAGACTACTGGCAGCCAGCTGGACCTAACCGCCCCTTCTACAAGAACAACGATGTCGACGAGGCCATAATGGTAGGCTTCAGGAGCGTAGACCAGGAAGAGAGAAAAGCAGCCTACAAGAGGGCCCAGGAGATCCTCAGCACCGAGCTTCCCTGGATACCCCTTTACACGAGAAAGACCCTTCACGCCTTCAACGCAAAGCTTCACGGCGTGGAATACCTGCCACTGGACTTTGTCGTGGTCACCCACGAGAGCTACAAAGACTAGCAGTCAAAGTCCCAAGGGCCTCCTTCCGTGGGGGCCCTTTTTTACTCTAAGGGAGGGGAAGCAGTGATCGATATCGCTTCGACGATCGCCGCCCTGATTTTGGTTGGGGCGGCCGTTTTTACGTCATCTAAAAGGGCCTGGGCCTGCACCTGTGTGGTCGTCGGCAAGGACGCTTCGGCGACGGGCCGAGTCATAGTGGGACACAACGAGGACGATCCAGGCAGAGCGGTGGTAGCGAGACATCTCGGGCCGCCATCGGACAAAGGCAGTTTCACCGGAGCCTTCGAGCCATGTTCCTCGTCCGTAAAAGTATCGGGACCCACCTTGGGCTATATATGGTCACAGGTGAGGACCGTTCCAGGACAGTCAGGGGCCGACTGTTATCTAAACGAAAAAGGGGTATTCATAGCCAGCGACAGCTGCCGGCACTCGAGACTGGATAACGAGCCCGATCTGGTCGGAGGGGGAATAGTTTACGCCCTGAGGACAGTTCTGGCGGCAAAGGCGGTGTCCGCAAGAGATGGGGTGGCTATCGCGACCGATCTCCTGGACAGAGATCG
>JAQUTB010000049.1:1637-8907 GCA_028709985.1 Dethiosulfovibrio sp. | reverse complement strand
GAGAGCATAGACATAGATTTTTCCCCAAAGGTCAACGTGCTCATAGGGGAGAACAGCACCGGAAAGACCCATCTCCTCAAGGCGGCCTATACACTCTGCCACGGCGCTAACGACATGGCCGAGGATCTCGAGAAGGAGCTCACGAAAAAACTGCTTCGGGTGTTCATGCCGCTGGACGATCACCTTGGCAACATGTACCGACAGGGATCCAACCCCTGGGGAGCCCTGTCCGCCAAGCTGGGGAAGGAAGGGACCATCGATTGCAGTTTCTCCGAGGTCTCCCGCTATCTGGAGATCGAGCAAGACCGATACCTGGGAAGCACAGGAGAGCCCTCCTTCATCCCCACCAAGGAAGTCCTATCCTTTATGAAGGGCTTCACCAGCCTCTACGAGAAGTACGACCTGTCCTTCGATCAGACCTACTACGACCTCTGCCTGGCCCTTGACCTGCCCGAGGTGAGACGGGAATACCTTCACGAAAGGGTTCGATGGGCCATGGGGGAGATCAGGGCCCTGTGCGGCGGCAGTTTCGTGTTTTACGGCGGGGGAAAGGTTACATTTAAGGCCGAAAGCGGGGAGCACTCGGCCAACGCTATGGCGGAGGGCTTCAGAAAGGCGGGGGTGCTTTACAGACTTATGGAGACCGGATCGGTGCAGCCTGGCCATAGCGGCCCACTGTTCTGGGACGAACCCGAGGCGAACCTAAACCCCAGGCTTATAAGGCTTCTGGTCCAGATACTCCTGGAGCTATCCCGAGAGGGACAGCAGATTATCCTGGCCACCCACGATTACGTCTTCATAAAATGGCTCGATCTGCTCATGGACAAGGAAGCTGGAGATCACGTCAGATATCACGTCCTTTCCAGAGACGACTGTGGGGAAATATCGTTACAGATGGTGGACGATTACGGGGCAATTCCACCTAACGCCATAGCTAACGCCTTCAGCGACATGACCAAGGAGCAGGTCAGGAGGAAGATGGGGACTTTGGGAAAATGATCCTCCGAGAACGGGACATAGAGATCGACTTCACCGACGCCATAGACGGTATGGTCTTCGATCAGATGGACCGCAACCGACCTAACTACCACAGTATAGGGGAGATGCACCGGGTGGACTTCATAGTGGAGTTCGAGGATGCTATTCTTTTCGTCGAGATAAAGGACCCTGCAAACCCGAGGGCCACAGAAAGGGGCCTCATGAAATTTTATAACGAGCTGGAGAACGGCACATTAAGCTCCACGTTCGCATCTAAATTCATAGACAGCTTTTTCTATCGCTGGGCGGAGGACAGACTGTCCAAGACGGTCTACTACATAAACCTGGTTACCTTAGACAGCGAGTTTCTGCCCTATCTGTCCGACGAGATAGCCAAAAAGCTGTCTCCATCGGGCAAAAACGCTCCCAGGTGGCGCAGACACCCGGTCCAGAACTGCCAGGTATTTAACCTCGAGACATGGAACGAGAACTTCCCCCAGTGGCCAGCCAGGAGGATAGAGGGAGAGCTGGACGAGGAGGAGGTATAAGAAAAGGAGGCCCTTCCCGTTTCTGAAGGGGCCTCCTTTTGTGGGGGGAAGGAGATCTAGGGGTTCAGCAGGTCCGGCACGAACAGCAGGATGAACTCGTTGTCGTCTGCGACGTTTGGCTCACGACTTGAGGAGAACGGGTAGTTGTTGTCGTTTCCTACGATGATATGTTCCTTGTCGACTATATCGACGTTCTCTATCGTGAAGAACGGGAAGGTCAGCTTTCCGTTCGTGAGGGGCTTACGGGCCAGGCCCTTGGGATCCTCTATGGACATAAGGTCCACGTAGGACTGCTTCTCCACCGGTCCACCGACGTTGGAGTCGTTCAACGCCACTCGGTATATCCTCTTGAACACCGCGGGATTTGAGAAACAGCTGGCCGTGTCGGAGGCTCCTACGGCACATGCCTTGTCCGACGTGCCCTCGCCGTTATCCCTCTCTATTATGAGGCCGTGGCTATCGTCTATCATGTTGAAGTCCCCTATGGCATAGGCGGCGTTTTCCATGGCGAACTTCCAGCTTCTCCCTGTCCACTCCTCCTTCTCCACGTCGAACTCCAATATCCTGAGACACTGAGCTCCGTCGACCCTCTCGTAGTCGTTCTTCTCTTTGTCCCATACGGCCCCCTCCAGCAGAGGGTATAGTTTTTTTCCGTCAGGAGAGGATGCCATGCCCTCAAAGCCCTTGGAGCGTGAAACCTGAAAGCTGGTGACCCCGTTGGGCTTCCCTGGGGAGGGTTGCGTCGGGTTATCGGGGGATTTGACGATCTTCCCGTCTACCTTGGTCTCAAAAACCGCCATGACTCGACCCTCCTCGTCGGCCTTTATAAGGTAAGGTCCGAACTCATCCCCTATCCAGAGATGTCCTCCTGCGAACTGAAAGCTCTCAGTGTCGAAGTCGCTTCCGGTGAGATAACGTTTCTCGGTGCTCTCGTTGACGATATGGAATGGAACTTTATGATCTGGATCGTGGAGAAAAATCGTCTTGGTCGGCCTGACGTCTCCGGTGGCAAAATCTATCTCGTATTTAGTCAAAAATAGCATGGAGTCGGGGGAGTTTGCCTTGCTCCCGAAGCCGTTGTCCGTCAAAACCCAGTAGGTCCCGTCGGCCATCCTTTTTATGCCGGAGTGCCCCTGTCTGGACTGTCCCTGGACTGGTAGGCTCTTTCCTGTCTCTCGATTTGCGGATCTACCCATGACCGATCCCAGCTCGACTATCCTGGTTCCGGTGGTGTATTTACCTGCGATCTGAAGATCCGATGGGGCGTCATCTGGAGCCTCTACCGTTGAGGACGCAGCTAAAACAGCGTGTCCAGCCAACACAGCGGAAACCTGTTTAGCCGAATCTCCCCATGCCTGTCCCCCCATGGCGACACACAGAGCTAAAGGAGCTAAAGCGATGAGTCTTTTTCCTCTCATATCGTGGAACCTCCTCTTGTCTTTTAGGTACAGGACGAAAATCACCTCGCCCTGTGGGCCAATATAGCCCCCCTATATTTCACGGTTATGACAGATTCCTTGCGAATGGGTCAAGATTTAGTTCTTAATAGCGCATAAAAGTATCCGTTGCATATCGAGGTCGAATATTTTGACTATACGCCATGATATGAGATATAATAGTTACGCAGGAAATATACTTGAGGAGGAATTATGTTGAGCCAGATGAAAAAACTTTTACTGTCGGTTTTGTTCGTGTGTCTTGCAGCTGGTAGCGTCTTTGCGGTCGGCGTGGACGACATCCGTTTTATGACCGAGGAACTCCCGCCCTATAACATGAAGGGAGAAGACGGTACAGCCTCGGGGATAGCTGTGGACGTCTTGGCCGAGATGTTCAAGAGGGTCGGATCCTCTAAAACGGCAAAGGACGTTGAGGTGTTGCCCTGGGCTAGGGGGTACAACGAGGTCCAGTCAACCCCAAACACCTGCCTTTTCAGCATGACCTACACAGAGGACAGAAAGCCCATGTTCAAGTGGGTCGGCCCCATGTCGGCGTCGAGAACCGCGGTCATAGCCCTGAAGAGCAAGGGCATAAAGGTGGCCTCCGAAGCGGATTTGGTGGGGCTCTCTGCCGGGGTAGTCAAGGACGACATCGGTGACTCCCTTGCACAGAAGGCAGGGATAGCCAAGATTGAGGCCATAGCCGACAACCTCCTGAATATCAAGAAGCTCAACTCCGACAGAATAGACGTTTTGATCTACGAGGAGAGCGTCGCACAGTGGCAGATCAAGGACATGGACCTAAATCCCAGCGACTACGAGACGGTCTACGCCCTGAGCGAGAGCCACCTTTACTACGCCTTCCACAAGGATACAGATCAGGCCCTGGTAGACCAGCTTCAGAAGGTCCTGGACGACATGAAGGCCGACGGAACCTACCAGGCCATAGTGGATAAATACCTCAAATAAAGAAATCTACCGAATATCAGCGAGAGACCGAGAACCCCACAGTTTATGGCGTTCTCGGTCTCTCGCTTTGTTACTCAAGAGACAACAGGGAATGTCACTTTCCCCTTACCTTTCCGACACAGTTTTGTTTCAAATAGATGGTAACCTTTTCCGAACATATCCGCTTATAGGAAGGTGAGTGTTGTGCCGATGAAGCTTAAGTTCGTAGGTTTAGCCGCGTCGCTGTCGTTCTTTGCCCTTTTGACCCCTCCATCGTCGGAGGCCGAGGTTAGGTCCTTCACGCTTGAGAATCATTATGCCGTTCCAGGGGGACAGGTCGCCGAGATAGTTACAGCAACACCCGATGGGATGAGGCTCTTCTACACCAACGCCTCTGGAGAGAAAGTAGGGATCCTTGACATATCCAACCCCGCTAGCCCGAAGGGATTGGGATCTATATCCGTATCTGGAGAGCCTACATCCACAGCGACCAGCGTCGACGGGCGTTATCTGGCGGTCGCGGTTCGAAACGGAGATAACCTAAACAATGCAGCATCAGGAACTCTGGGGATATACGACATTTCTCTTCCAGATAAACCCCGCCATCTTGGGAATATAACGGTTGGGGTAGGCCCGGACTCGGTGGGCTGTACCGAGATAGACGGAAAGATGGTCGTGGTCATAGCCATAGAGGACGAGGAGAGCGACGAGGAGGGAGAGGCCACCCTCGGAGGGAAACGCCCAGGAAGGATCGACGTGGTGACGGTGAACCTCTCCGACGTGCCATCTTCCAATGTGGCCTCGGTGGAGTTGGGCCAGAAACTGCTCAGCTCGGTAGAAGGTATAAACTACCCGGAGGATCCCCAGCCTGAGTTCGTGGCGATATCTCCATCAGGCACGGAAGCCGCTGTATCGATCCAGGAGAGCAACGGGGTGGCCGTGATAGACATATCCGATCCAACAAAGCCATCGATAAAAAGGGTGTTCTGCGCCGGAACGGTCGAGAGGAAGGCGGACCTGAAGAAGGACGGTCAGGTGTGTTTCTCCGACGATTTTAAAGGGCGCAGAGAGCCGGACGGTTTGACCTATTTATCAGTAGGAGGGAAAAGCTATCTGGTGTTGGCCAACGAGGGAGACACAGGGCTTAAGACCTTCGGCGACGGAATCTATCCCGGAGGCAGAGGGATAAGCGTTCACGATATGGACGGCAAAGTCCTGTGGGACTCCGGATTAGAGCTCGATATAGCCGCATCGCTGGCCGGTCACTATCCCGACGGACGCTCAAGCAAGAAAGGAGCGGAGATCGAGGGGGTCACGTCGACCAGGATGTTCGGGGACGACCTGATCATAGCGGCGTCGGAGAGGGGCTCCTTTCTGGCGGTCTACAGGGTTAAAGACATCTCGGCCCCGGAGCTCATAAAAATACTCCCCACAGGGATCAGCCCTGAAGGGGTGATAGCTATAACAGGAAGAGAGGACGGGAAACAGCTGATAGTCAGCGCCAACGAGGGAGATGGGACCGTCAACCTGTACTCGGTCAGCGATAAGGACATCCCAAGCGATCCCTCCGACCTGACTCTGTCGTCCAAATCCGAACCCTGGAGCGCTCTCTCCGGTTTCTCCTCCGACGGAAAGCATATCTACGCCGTCCCCGACAACGCCTGGAGTCCCTCCAAGATATGGAGAATCGACATGTCTGGAGCGAAAGACGGCAAGGCCGAGATAGATGGGATGATCCCTATCACAAAAGACGGCGCACCTGCGGCCTACGACTTGGAGGGCATCTGCTGGACAGAGAGCGGTTTTTGGCTTGCCAGCGAGGGAAGTAAGGCATCGGAGAACCTGTTGATATTCGCCGATCACGACGGAGCGGTTAAAGAGGAGCATGCTCTTCCACAGGAGCTGATAGACGAATACGGAGACCCCGGCAAGTTCGGCTTCGAGGGAGTCGCCGCGACCTCCAACGGATCATTCCTCTACGTGGCGATGCAAAGAGGGTTTAACAGCGGCGCAAAACAGGCCTCGATACTCCGGTTTTCCCCATCCGACGGAAAGTGGGAGACGGCCTGGTATCCTCTGGACGATAACCCGGTTGACTCAAAGAAATACTGGATGGGCCTATCCGACCTTTGCCTCGTCGACGACGACACACTGCTGGTTCTGGAGAGGGACAAGGGCAAGGGAGACAGCGCAAAGATCAAACGGGTGTACTCCGTGGATCTTAAGGGATTCTCAAACGGATCGGTCCTCGATAAGAGGCTGGTCAAGGACATAGCGGAAAGCGATGGGCTACTGCTGGAGAAGACCGAAAGCCTATGCCTGTTCAACGGAGATATCTGGACGGCTATCGATAACGATGGAGCCGGCTGGACCAGGATGTTGAACCTGGGAAAAGCAAAATAGTTTAATCGACAAGAAGGAAGCCCCTCCGAGAAATCTGGAGGGGCTTCCTTCTTGTCGTGGATTTTCTCTTCGTATCACAGTAAGGGAGCAGATGCCACCTGGGGCTCTTTCACCGGTAGATCCTCCTCCCTGGCGAAGGGCAGCAGAGCCCCGGCTAAGGCGGTTAAGGGAGCGACGGTTATCAGGCCAAAGCTTCCGACCATGGTGTGAAGTATCTCGGCGGCGACGTAGTTTAGGTTCAATATGTTGGCCATGGGGATTCCCCTCGCCATGAAGGTCATCATCATGGTCATGTAGCCTCCCGAGTAGGCCAGAAGGAGGGTTGTCGTCATGGTCCCTATGACCGCCCTTGCGACCTTTAGGCCGGAGCGAAAGAGCTGCCATCTTCCGATGTCGGGCCGATGGGACTTTATCTCCTCTATGGACGCAGATATGTCCATGGCTATGTCCATCACAGCACCGGAGGAGGCTATGAATATCCCCGCTAGAAATATCCTGGTAAGGTCCAGATGGGGGAATCCCGAGTAGAGCAGTGTCTCGGAAAAAGGCCTTACCGCCCCGTGGACCGAAAAGGGGCCGGAGAAGACCAGGGCGAGTACACAGGTCAGGGCAAGGCCAGCCATGGATCCCAGCCATGCGACGAAGCCCCTTCTGGTGAACCCTGCGACCAGAAAAACTATGGCGAATGTCATGGCTGAAACCGATAGCAACGCCACCGGTATGGGATCCATCCCCTTAAGGAAAAGGGGTATCATGACCTTCCATATAGTCAGGGCGGAGAATACGAAAGAGATCATGGCCTTTATTCCGGTGGCCCCTCCCACGACAGACAGGGCTACGGCGAATAGGGCGAGGAGGGCGAGCTGTATCCCAAGTCTGTTGTGCCCCGACATATTGACCCTGACCGGCTGTCCGTCCTTAACCGACACGTCCAGCAACACGTTTTCTCCGGGAGAG
>JAQUTB010000049.1:0-1627 GCA_028709985.1 Dethiosulfovibrio sp. | reverse complement strand
TTCCCGACAATAGGTTGGAAGCCTCAAGGGTCTTCCCCTCGAACTGCCCTTTCTCGACAAGGACGTACACCACCTGGATCCCGGTCCTGATTATTCCCGAACGAACCACCATAGAGTCGTCGGTGGAGACGACGGTGCCCTTGACCATCGTAGAGCCCTTCCCAAGCCGATCCTCAAACCCGGTCGGCAGATCCCAAAGCAGGACACACAATAACCCTACGACAATGGTAAAGAGAATGTCCTGTTTTGACGTGCCCTCCATAAACCACTTGACAAACATCTATAATCTCTCCTCCTGAGAATTACATACTACTAAATCCCGAGGAGGGCTTTAAAGCTCTCCTCGGGATCTCGGATTAAGCTACTGAGAGCTTACAGCCCCATCGCTGACGCCATCTTGTGGTATATATCGGTGTTGTCGTAGTATCCGTTGAAAGAATCCTGGGCGACACCTGCGGCACTCACGGGAACGGGAACACCGGTGTGGGCGTAGCTGGTCCAGGATATGCCCGCCTGACGGTTGAGCAGATGGGTCAAAGCCATGGAGAAGGGCTCATATCCACCGTAGAGCAAAAAGGATTCCTGATCCTTGCTCCTATCGTCTTTACCCTTCATGCTCTCGGAGAAAGCCCTCTTTAGCTCGGCCACGTCAGACTGAGAAAGCTCCTCCATCTTGAGCCCAAAGGCCGACTCTACCTGAGGGAAGAACTCCTCCATGGATCCCTTGCCATCGGTGCTTTTTCTGTAGGAGGATATCACCAGGTCGAAATCCTCGTAGGAGACCGTCTGGCCGTCCAGCTTCTGGAAGAACGTGTCGTACTGGGTCCCGGCGAAGCCAATGGACAACCCACCTGTCTCGTGGTCGCCTGTGACCACAACAAGCGTATCGTCGGGATGGGCATTGTAGAAGTCCAGGGCCACCTGCACCGCTTGGTCGAAGGCTATGGTGTCACCTATAGAGGAGACCGCGTCGTTGGCGTGACAGGCCCAGTCGATTTTGCCTCCCTCGACCATCATGAAGAACCCGTTGGGGTTATCGAGAAGCTCGACCCCTTTAGCGGTAAACTCCGCAAGGGAGATTGAATCGTCTCTCCTGTCTATCTCGTAGGGAAGCGCTTTGCCGTCTTTGAGGACCGGGTTCACCGCCACGACCTTGCCGTCGGCAGGAGAGAGCTTCCTGAATCCGTCCATGTCCTCCACAAAGGTGTATCCTGCGCCCTTTATTATCTCCACCACGTCTGGCTGATCGCCCTTTTTGCCCTTGGGCTTGGTGAAGCCGCCTCCGGCAAAGTACTCAAAACCGCTCTCAGGAAGCTGCAAAGCCAGCTCGTAGTAATCCTTTCTGCTTGGCCTGTGGGCGTAGAACGATGCAGGGGTGGCGTGCTCTATGGACACCGAGGAGACTATGCCCACCTTCATACCCTTTTTGTGGGCCTTCTGGGCGATGGTCTCATAGGAGACGGTCCCGGTGGGATCCATGGCTATAACCCCAGAGGCGGTCTTATTCCCGGTGGCAAGGGCGGTCCCTGCCGCTGCCGAGTCGGTTATTATGGAGTTGCTAGAGTAGGTCGTGGACATCCCCTGAATCGGCATGGTGCTCATCGCAAGTTTCACGATTCCCGGCCTG
>JAQUTB010000048.1:4819-8935 GCA_028709985.1 Dethiosulfovibrio sp. | reverse complement strand
GGTTTCGTTCTGCCTTATAACCGATCACCCTGTCATCCCAATAGAAAACCTTCCTGTTGCGGCCGCCCTGGCGGTCAGGGCTGGGCTGGACGAACAGACCGCCCTTGAGGCTCTGACCATAGAGGGAGCGAGGCATCTTGAGCTTGAGGACAGGCTTGGTTCCCTTGAGCCAGGAAAGGACGCCGACTTAGTCGTCTGGTCGGGAGATCCTCTGGACGTCAGAAGCCGACCGGTGCAGGTCTATATAGACGGACAGGAACAGCTTGAGCGGTAAAAAAGAACAATTGACGAATTTCGATAAAACAGATAGAGTACTGAGGGGTAGAAACGTATCCAAGATTGAATACCAGGAGGGAATAGAATGAAGTCGAAATGCTTCAAGGTTTTTGCGGCAATGTGTGTCGCGGCTTTAGCCGCCGGCATGATGGCGGGAGATCCGGCATCCGCCCGGGAGAAGAAGGACCCCGATACGCTGGTGGTGGCCAACGTATACGACGCTAAGACGCTCGATCCCTATGCGACCAACGATGTCGCGTCCTCTGGGGCCATGCTCCACATCTACAACCGTCTCGTGACCCTCAACGACAAGAACGAGGTCGTGGGCGACCTGGCTGAGTCCTTTGAACAGCTGGACGACCTGACCTATCGCTTCGTCCTCAAAAAGGGCGTCAAGTTCCACAACGGAGAGGAGCTCAAGGCCTCCGACGTGGTGTTCAGCCTCAAGAGGGCGTTGGCTCCCACCAGCGGTGCTGTGAAGCACATCGTCGGTGCCATCGACCTTGAGAGCATAGTGGCCGTCGACGACTACACCGTCGAGGTCAAGACCCTCTTCCCCTTCTCAGCCTTCCTGCCCTCCATGACCCACATGGGCGGTGGCGCTATCCTCAACGAGAAGGCCGTTACAGAGGCTGGGGACAACTACGGCATGAACCCGGTGGGTACCGGTCCCTTCAAACTCGTCGAGTGGAAGAGGGGCGACAAGATCGTCATGGAGAGGTTTGACGGCTACTTCGGCGACAAGCCCGCGTTCAAGAACCTGATCATCAGGGCTATCCCCGAGGGAACAAACAGGACCATCGAGCTCGAGAGCGGCAACGTGGACATCGCCTACCAGATAACCACGAACGACGTTGCCAGGGTTGAGGCCAACAAAAACCTCAAACTTCTCAGGCTCATCGACAACTCAACCGCCTATCTGGGTTTCAACTGCGAGAAGGCTCCCTTCGACGACGTGAGGGTTCGTCAGGCCATCACCATGGCCCTGCCAGTTCCCGCCATCATGAAGGCGGTCCTCCGTGGCGTCGGAGCCCCTGCGGTCGGCCCCATAGCCCCCAACGTCAAGTACTCCAACAAGGGCCTTGAGGCGATGCCCTACGACGTTGAGAAGGCCAAGGCCCTCCTGGCCGAGGCCGGCTATCCCAATGGATTCAAGACCGCTATCTGGACCAACGACAGGAAGGTTCGAATCGACATAGCCACAGTGGCCCAGAACCAGCTCAAGAAGATCGGTGTGGACGTCGAGATACAGGTGCTGGAGTGGGGCGCTTTCCTTGAGGGCCTTACCCAGAAGAAGCACGATATGTTCATAGTCGGCTGGACCTGCCAGACTCCCGACCCTGACATGGCCGTCTACGCGCCCTTCCACTCCTCCATGAAGGGGAACAACAACTTCACCTTCTTCGGAGACGACGAGATAGACCAGCTTCTCGAGAAGGGCCGCCTCATAGCCGACGGTCCTGAGCGTCAGGATGTCTACTACCGCATCCAGGACATCCTCAGGGAGAGAGGACCCTGGGTGTTCCTCTACAACGACGAGCAGGTCGTCGGAACCCAGGACTACGTCAAGGGATTCGTGCCGAGCCCCTTCGGCTTCCACGCTCTCTACAACGTCACCTTTGACGCTAACTAAAGAGTAGGGGACACAGAAGCAACCGACGCAGGAGTACGGCCGGGCCGTGCTCCTGCTTTCCTTTGCATTGGGAGGGGTTTGAATGTTCAAATACATCTTCAAAAGGGCTCTGATGTTGGTTCCGGTCCTTATCGGGGTTACCTTTATAGTCTTCACCATGCTCTACATAACCCCTGGCGATCCAGCCAGGATGGTCCTGGGGGAGCAGGCTCCTCAGGAATCGGTGGACCAGCTGCGTCAGGATATGGGGCTAAACGATCCGTTCCTTGTCCAGTTTGGCCGTTACGTCTATAAGGCCGTCTTTCACGGCGATATAGGTCGGTCCTACATAACCAAACGTCCTGTGGTGCAGGAGATTTTGGCCGCCTTCCCCGTGACGCTCAAGCTGTCGGCCATGGCTATGATCATCGCCATGGTTATAGGTATACCCTGTGGGATAGTGTCGGCGATAAAACAATATTCTCTTTTTGATAATTTAGTCACTATCTTCGCCATGATAGGTATATCCATGCCGGTCTTCTGGCTTGGAATCCTGCTCATACTGCTTTTTTCCGTCAGGCTTGGGTGGGTTCCCCCGTCGGGGTTTGACTCCTTCTCGACCATGATTCTCCCAGCCGTGACGCTAGGGGCACAGTCGATCGCAATAATCACCAGGATGACCCGCTCCAGCATGCTGGAGGTCGTTCGGCAGGACTACATCAGGACCGTCAGGGCCAAGGGGCAAAAGGAACGGATCGTCATATGGAAACATGCCCTCGGAAACGCTCTTATACCCGTCGTCACCATCAGCGGGATTCAGTTTGGGATCCTCCTCGGCGGGGCAGTCCTTACCGAGCTGATCTTCTCCATCCCGGGGGTCGGTCGCCTGATGGTGGAATCCATCAAGATGAGGGACTTCCCGGTGGTTCAGGGAGGAGTCCTCTTCATCGCTGTGGCTTTCTGCGTGGTCAACCTGCTGGTGGACCTCATCTACGCCTGGCTTGACCCCAGGATAAAGGCTCAGTATGTGTCCTAGGAGGTGGCCGGTATGAACGAACCTAAGAAGAAAAACCCCTGGCTTGAGGTATTCAGACGGCTCAAGAAAAACCGTCTGGCTATGTTGGGGCTCGTCGTAGTGCTGCTTTTAATAGGTACGTCCGTCTTCGCGCCGGTGATAGCTCCTTATAGCTACGAGGACCAGGACCTTCTGGCAGCTTTCGAGAGCCCGTCCAAGGCCCACTGGTTTGGGACCGACGAGTTTGGACGGGACATATTCAGTCGTATAGTCTACGGAAGCAGGATATCCCTACAGGTCGGTTTGGTGGCCGTGAGCTTCTCCATAATGATAGGCGGATTTTTAGGGGCCCTGGCCGGTTATTACGGTGGCCGGATAGACAACGTCATAATGAGGATAATGGACGTCCTGTTCTCCGTGCCTCAGCTGCTTTTGGCCATCTCGGTCGCAGCGTCCCTCGGGCCTGGGCTTTTCAACCTCATGATAGCCGTCGGAATATCGTCCGTTCCTCAGTACGCCAGGCTGGTGAGAGCGTCTGTCCTCTCCATAAGGGAACAGGAGTTTATAGAGGCGGCCAGATCCATCGGGGCCAAGGATCTCAAGATAATCTTCCGTCACATTCTGCCGAACTGTATGGCCCCGATCATAGTCCAAGGGACCTTGGGCGTCGCCTTTGCCATACTGACGGCGGCGGGGCTCAGCTTTATAGGGCTCGGCATCCAGCCTCCTATCCCTGAGTGGGGCGCCATGCTCTCGGGTGGCAGGGAGTACATTCGGGATCACTCCTACATGACCATGTTCCCCGGTATGGCCATAATGATAACCATATTGGCCCTGAACTTCCTAGGCGATGGTCTCAGAGACGCCCTGGATCCCAAGCTGAAGAACTAGGACGGGGGATTGAATCATGAAAGATAACTTGCTTCTTGATATTCAGGATCTGTCGGTGCAGTACAGCACCGACGAGGGTGTCGTCAGGGCGGTGGAGGGGCTCAACCTCCAGCTTCAACCAGGCGATTCTCTGGGGTTTGTCGGGGAGACCGGTGCAGGCAAGACCACTACCGCCTTGGCCATAATGAGGCTTATCTCAACCCCTCCAGGAAAGATAACGGGAGGAAAGGTTCTCTTCGAGGGAAGAGACCTTCTAGGGGTCTCGGAGGACGAGATGAGGGCTATCAGGGGAGATAAAATAGCCATGATATTCCAGGATCCC
>JAQUTB010000048.1:0-4809 GCA_028709985.1 Dethiosulfovibrio sp. | reverse complement strand
GACCTCCCTCAACCCAGTCATCCCGGTGGACGAGCAGATAGCCGAGATGGTGCTCCTTCATAACGACGTGGATAAAAAGGGAGCCTTAAAGGCGGCCATAGAGATGTTGGAGGTCGTTGGAATCCGTCCAGAGAGGTCCCACGAGTACCCCCATCAGTTCTCAGGGGGCATGAAGCAGAGGGTCGTCATAGCCATAGCTTTGGCCTGTAACCCAGCTCTTCTAATAGCGGACGAGCCTACCACCGCCCTGGACGTGACCATCCAGGCCCAGGTGCTGGAGCTGATGAAGGACCTCAAGAGAAAGTTCAACACAGCCTTGATAATGATAACCCACGATCTCGGCGTCGTGGCTGATATCTGCGACAAAGTGGCCATAATGTACGCTGGTTCCGTGGTCGAGTACTCCGACAAACACTCTCTTTACACCGAACCCCTCCATCCCTACACGATCGGGCTTTTCAACTCCATCCCGGACGTGGACGACGACGAGGAGTTCCTTAAGGTCATCCCGGGGCTCACGCCCGATCCGACCAATCTGCCGTCCGGTTGTCCCTTCCACCCCCGCTGTACCCACGCCACGGAGAGATGCCGTAACGAGCGTCCCAGCTGGAACGAGGCCAGGCCCGGTCACTTCGTGGCCTGTTTCCTGCATCAGAAAGACTGAGGAGGGCCTATCATGGTCGCAGTAGGAACCAAACTCATGGAGGTCAAGAACCTCAAAAAATACTTTAAGACGAAAAAAGGTCTGCTTCACGCCGTGGACGACGTCAGCTTTCACATCGACAGAGGCGAGACCCTCGGGCTGGTGGGAGAGTCGGGCTGTGGAAAGTCCACCACTGGAAGGGTATTGATAAGGCTGTTGGAGGCCACCTCCGGTCAGGTACTCATGGACGGAGAGGACGTGCTGACAGCGTCTGGCAAGAGGATGGAGACCCTCCGCACCAGGATGCAGATGGTGTTTCAGGACCCCTACTCCTGCTTGAACCCTCGTATGACGGTCTCGGAGCTTATCTCAGAGCCACTTGAGGTCAACAACCGTTACACCGGCAAGACCGAGAGGCCCGCCAGGATCAAGGAGCTCATGGATATAGTGGGTCTCGCAACGAGGCTGACCAACTCCTACCCCCACGAGCTTGACGGAGGGAGAAGGCAGAGGGTCGGCATAGCCAGGGCTTTGGCCCTGAACCCTGAGTTCATAGTACAGGATGAGCCAGTGTCGGCCCTGGACGTGTGCATCCAAGCTCAGATACTCAACCTGATGAAGAACCTTCAGAAGGAGCTGGGGCTGACCTATCTGTTTATCTCCCACGATCTCTCGGTGGTGAAGCACGTATCCGACCGCATCGCGGTTATGTACCTTGGGTCGATGGTGGAGCTGACCGACTATCGCTCCATATTCAAGGATCCCCTTCATCCCTACACACAGGCGCTTCTGTCGGCCATCCCTATAGCCAAGGTCGATGTGGAGAGAAACAGGATCCTTTTGGAGGGAGACGTACCCAGTCCGATCAACCCGCCCGACGGGTGTCGATTCGCCGGTCGCTGTCGTTTCCGGCAGGAGCGTTGCACGGTGGAGACGCCGGAGCTTCGTCAGATAGATCCGGGAAGATGGGTTGCCTGTCATTACGCCAGAGAGCTGGAGGAGACCAGATCATGAGCTGTGATATGAAGTACGTCGTCGATATCGCCCAGGAGATACTCGCCATACCGAGCCCTGGAGGGGACACCGACAGGGCTGTCGAGAGGATCGAGAGGGAGTTCGCGTTCATGAACATCCCCTGTCGCAGGACAGCAAAGGGAGCCCTGATCGCCGTTCTGGAGGGGCAGTCCGATCTTCCAGCGAGATGTGCAGTGGCCCACGTGGACACCCTGGGAGCGGTGGTCCGTCGCATCGAGGACGACGGCAGGCTTCGGGTCCTGCCCACTGGGGGGTTTGGATGGGGCTCGGTGGAGGGGGAGAACTGCACGGTCTTTACCCTCGACGGTCGGACCTACAGCGGAAGCCTCATGCCGGACAAGGCCTCGCGACACGCCTTTCACGTGGAGGGGACCGATGATCCAAGGACCGACGACACTGTGGCCATAAGGCTGGACGAGGACGTCAACTGCGTCGACGACGTGGTCTCCCTGGGCATAGGCGTGGGGGACATGGTGAGCTTCGAGCCCAGGACGGTGGTAACCCAGTCTGGCTACATAAAATCCCGGCACCTGGACGACAAGGCGTGCGTCGCAGTGGCCCTCGGAGCTTGCAGGCACTTTGTGGACTCGGGCAAAAAGCCTGCCAGGACCACGTATATCTACATAAGCAACTACGAGGAGGTCGGCCACGGCACTGCGAGGCTCCCGGAGGGGGTCGGAGAGATGGTCGCCCTCGATATAGGCATAGTCGCAAAGGGGACAAACTCCTCCGAGAGAGCGGTCTCCATCTGTGCCAGGGACAGCAGGACCCCCTACGACAGGGGATTCGTTAAGGAGCTGGCCCAGCTGGCCAAGAGCGGGTCGATTCCCTACAGGATAGACACCTACTTCCGCTACGGTTCCGACGCCTCCATGGCGGTCGGTCAGGGCGAGGACGTCAGGTTCAGCTGTATAGGCATGGGCGTCGACGCCACCCATCACTACGAGAGGACCCATCTGGAGGGAATCAAGGCAAATCTGGACCTTCTGGTGGCCTGGATGGAAAGTTAAATCTAAAATCAACGGAGCTTGGGATAATCCCCAGGCTCCGTTTTTTGTGCAATTTGATCATTTATGTGTGTAAAGGTAAGTTTAGGATCACTGTTGATATTGTAACTTCATATATGTGCAAAAATTTTTTCTATATATTTATCGGATCTATAAACTAAAAATCCTTTGATGTAATCTCGATCGTATTGTATATTAGACCCTGAAAAATACGACAGTCATCTAACGAGAGAGGGGGTTGTCCGGTCGGAGATCGTGATATTGCTTCGTCGCAACTGTAACTCGGTCTTTATCTAGGTCTTATATTTTGAGGATATGAAGGGAGTATCTTATGTCGACTTCGAACAACGTTGAAGCCAACAAGAAAAAGAGCCTTTTGAACAGGTTTTTAGACGCGGTCGAGAGGGGGGGCAACGCCCTCCCCCATCCTGCCACTCTGTTTTTGATTTTCTCCGCAGTGGTGGTGTTTATCTCTGAGCTCTGTTTCCGAGCGGGGGTCTCGGCACAGTATACCGTCATATCGAAAGGCGAGGCCCAAACGGTGGTGAAAAACGCCGTCAGCCTCATGAACGCCGACGGTATCAGATATATGTTGTCCACCGCAGTAAGCAACTTCACCGGTTTTGCCCCTCTCGGCACGGTTTTGGTTGCTATGCTGGGAGTCGGCGTAGCCGAGGGAACGGGCTTTATAGGGGCCCTTATCCGTAAGGTCGTAATGGGGACACCTAAACAGCTCATAACCATTGTGGTGGTCTTCCTGGGAGTTATGTCCAACGTGGCCTCCGACGCAGGATACGTCGTCCTGGTTCCCCTCGGAGCCATTATCTTCATGAACTTCGGTCGTCACCCATTGGCCGGTCTGGCCGCCGCCTTCGCAGGGGTCTCCGGTGGATTTTCCGCCAACCTCCTGGTTGGGACCATCGACCCTCTTCTGGGAGGTATCTCCACCGAGGCCGCAAGGATCATAGATCCTAGCTACACCGTCCTTGCCACGGCAAACTACTATTTCATGGCGGCGTCGACCTTTCTTATCGCCTTTATAGGTTGGTTCGTCGTCGAGAAGATCGTAGAGCCTCGTCTTGGTGAGTACAAGGGATCCCATAGGGTTAGCCTTGATGAGCAGACCCCTGAGGAGAGAAGGGGTCTGCGTTTCGCGACTGTATCCATCGTCGTATTCGTCGGCATAATGCTGGCCCTGATTCTCCCTGAGGGAGGGGTTCTCAGGGATCAGGCCACCGGCGAGATCCTGGGGCGCTCCCCATTCGTGACCTCCATAGTGACGATAATAATGATGTTCTTCCTCTTCCCCGGCGTGGCTTATGGACTCGGAGCTGGAACCATCAGGTCCGACAAGGACGTGGTGCACGCTATGTCCAAGGCCATGAGCACCATGGGAGGATACCTGGTGCTGGCCTTCTTCGCGGCCCAGTTCATTAAGTACTTCAGCTACACTAACTTAGGGGTTATCCTGGCCGCTAAAGGCGCCGAGTTCCTCCAGGCTATCAACTTCACCGGACTTCCGTTGATAGTGGCGTTTATACTGGTCTCGGCGTTCATAAACCTTTTCATAGGTTCGGCCTCGGCCAAGTGGGCTATCATGGCTCCGGTGTTCATCCCCATGCTTATGCAGATGGGTTTCACCCCTGAGTTCACTCAGGTTGCCTACCGTATCGGGGACTCCACCACAAACATCATCTCCCCTCTGATGTCCTACTTTGCCGTCATAGTCGCCTTCGCCCAGGCCTACGACGAGGACGCAGGGATAGGTACCCTCATATCCACCATGCTGCCCTTCTCTGTGTGTTTCCTGCTGGGATGGACAGTTCTCCTCGCCATATGGTTTACCCTCGGCCTTCCCATAGGGATAGGTGTCGGAATACACATGTAGTGTATTTAAGGTGCGTTACGGCGGAGATCGGCTTATACCGATCTCCGCCACTTTTTTGTGCTATGATCCTAGTATATCGTTTTGAACGGAGGGGTGTAGAGTGAAGTTACAGTTCAGATTGCAGGGCAAAATAATTGTTTTTGTGCTCTCTGTGGTGCTGGGGGTCTTCGCGTTGATAATAGGCTCATCCTCCTACATAAGCCGTAGGGACAGCACCGACCAGGCCAGGCAGCTGG
>JAQUTB010000047.1 GCA_028709985.1 Dethiosulfovibrio sp. | reverse complement strand
ATCCCTCCGTTTCACGAAACAGTACAGAACCACCAACTGATACTTACAGTGCTCAAAGGGAGAAACCGTAAACCCCCAGTAGGAACAGACTGGATATGGTCAGAGATATAAAGACCACCTTTAGCCCTACGGACAGGAACGTATTGAACGGGATAGGTATTCCGCCTCTCTCGGCAAAATCCGCCAAGACGGCGTTCGCCGCTGAGCCAAGATAGCTCCCGTTGCCCCCTAGGCAGCATCCCATGGCAAGCGCCCAGTAGAGGGGCTCGGGGGGCATACCTGCGGTCCTCGCCATCTCGCTTACCACGTGTACGAACATGGCGGCAAAAGCCACGTTGTTCACGAATATACAGGACAGGCCAGATATCCAGAGGATCCCCAGCATCATCACCATAGGGCTTCCGCTCAAGAAGCCCGAGAGCCCCTTTGCAAAACAGAGTATGACGCCATTTTCCTGCAAGCCTCCCACCAGGACGAAAAGGGAGACGAAATAAACTATCGTAGGCCACTCAACCTCTTTGTGGATGACCTCTCCATCGTCGAGCTTGGACATAGCAAGAAGCAGGCCTGCGGCGAACAATGCTACCACCGACGCGGTTATGCCTATATGGTGGTGAAAGACAAACCCGATAAGCACCATGGCCATGACTATACAGGACCTTATCATAAGTCCCTTGTCCTTTATCAGCCTGGATTCGTTTACCTCCTTCAACCTCTCGGTGGCCTCCTTGTCCGCGATCAGGTCCTTCCTGTAAAGCCAACACAGAAACGCCATCACACAAACCCAGACTATCACCACGAGAGGGGAAAGATGGATTATAAAATCGTTAAACGAAAAACCGGCATAGGATCCTATGATCATGTTAGGGGGATCACCTATAAGGGTAGCAGTGCCCCCGATGTTGGACGCTATGACCTCGCACAGCAATAGCGGCAAGGGATTGATCTTTATGAGCTCCGCCAACGATACCACCACAGGGCTGACCAGAAGGACCGTGGTTACGTTGTCCAAAAAGGCGGAAAGAAGCGCGGTTATAAGGGAGACCGACAGGAGAATTAGAGTCCCGTTCCCCTTCGTTATCTTTATGGCCTTTACAGCGATGTACTGAAAAATTCCAGTTTTGGAGAGGATACCTACGACAACCATCATCCCGACCAGAAGGCCTACGGTGTTCGAGTCTATATGGCTGCTAACCTCAGACCCAGAGACTATCCTGAAAAGCATCATAGTTGAGGCCCCCAGAAGGGTCGCAGTGCTGGCCTTCAACCATCCGCGGGCTATCGACAGGATCGTCAATAAAAAAAGGGCTAACGCGATCCAAGCCTTTGTATCCATAAAAATTCCCCCTTCCCCTAGACGAACAGCTTGGAAGTATACTCCTCCTAGGGATAACCTTCAAGGGAAAGCACGCAAATCAAACAATAAAGTTTCTGTATTTTCAGCAACACCCAGCATAAAACATCCACGCGACAACTTGTTTTCGACAAAACGATATGCCCAAAAGACCGGGAGATGATAATATATGCCCACATCGAAATAGGAGTGAATATCATGGGAAAAAAAATGGTCCTTTACGTCACCGTATTGATCGCGATCCTGTGCGGGACATCATCTACGCCGTCTTTCGGCTTAACAATAGGAACTCTCAACTTAGAGTATTTTACCGTCGATGGCAGGAAGGCATACTCGGAGCACGACTGTGCCCATCTGGCCGGTTTGATACTGGGTTCAGGGGTGGATTTATTGGCGCTACAGGAGATAGAGGGGGACAGTTCCCTCGCCTATCTTGTCGAAAAAAACCTTCCAAGCTGGCGATTCGCCGGACATCAAACATCAGGAAAACAAAACCTCTACTTCCTCTGGAACGAGAATAAAGTGGAGATAACCTCCCCCGTAGAGGTGCTGTTCGAGGAGGAGAGCATAAACTGGAGCGGAGAGATCCTTCCACTGTTCAAAAGACATCCCATAAGGGGAGCTTTCAGGGAGATATCGTCAGGCGGCAGGTTCTCCATGGTTAACGTCCACCTTCAGAGCCTTGGTATCGCCGGATCGAAGGACAAGCTGGCCGCAGTGGCGATGAACAACGGCATAAGGCAGGCCCAGGTGATAAAGCTAAACCACATAGCGGAGAATAGCGAGATCGCTACCTTCATACTGGGGGATTTTAACTCGGTCGAGGTTATTGGAGCGACCTTCCCGATCCTGCCCATGCCGGAGGGATTCAGCTACGACGACCTTCAATGTACCATAGACCACATAGGTTACGTGAAAGTAGTTCCAGATGGGACCTGGAGCATAAGAGAGGTAGAGACGTCCATCCCTGAAAGGACCTCAGGGGGAAGAGAACATCCAGATCACGACATGGTAATACTATCCATGCCAAATCTCTTCAGGTGAGGTTGTCGACCCTCAGCCCCAGCAGGGTTATATCGTCGGACTGAGGGGCCTCCCCTACAAACGTCCTCAGCCCCTCCAGGACCGTATTGATCGTTCTCTCACACGAAAGCCCCTCCATGTCCCTGAGCCAGGCCGAAGGACGATCTAGCCCGAGAAAAGAGCCGGACAGGTCCATGGCCTCGGTCATCCCGTCGCTGTAGACGAGGATGGTCTCACCCGCCTCAAGGCGGCCTACCCCCTCCTGGAAGACCATTCCAGGCATGGGGCCGATCAGGGGCCCCTTCACCGGAGGCAGAGTCCTGACGCTCCCCCCTCTGAACAGAAGCGGGGGGGGATGACCGCCAGAGGCATATCTTATGGCTCCGTCTTTAACGGATATCGATGCACAGAAGACGGTCACGAACATACAGGAGTCGTTATCCCTGGCTATCTCGTCGTTCAGCTTGGAGAGGATCGACCCAGGGCCTAGTCCTTCCTTGGCGAAGGCCCTTATGAAGGTCCTTGTCACAGCCATGAACAAAGCGGCTGGGAGCCCCTTACCGGACACGTCGCCAACCGTTATCAGGATATTGTCGTCGTCCAACATCAAAAAGTCATAAAAATCTCCCGAGACCTCCCTGGCCGGATCCAACACGGCAAACAGATCCAGGCCATCCTTTTCCGGGAAGGGCGGGAAGGTCCTAGGGACCAAGCTCATCTGTATGGATCTGGCGATGGATAGCTCGCTCTCCATCCTCTCCCTTGCTGCGGTGGTCTCCTTGAGCCTCTCTATATGGGCTATCAAACTCTCCCTCATTGAGGAAAAGGACCTAGCAAGCTGGGCCACCTCGTCCTCTCCGGAGGTATGGGGCAACGGGAAGTCGAAATCCCCTGATGACATCCTCTCGGTCGCACAGGAAAGGACTCGGATAGGCCCGGTGATGGCCCTGGATATGGCCCAGGCAACGAAGAGCAACAGGATCATGCCTATCGAGGCCAGGGCTATCTGGGAGATCAAAAGATTATTGAGATGGCCTGTAACGGCGGTCTTTGGGAAAAATAGCCCCAAGGACCAGCCCATATCGCCTATAGGACGATAGACTATCCAACCGTCGTCTCGGTCCTCTATCGCCACGATGCCCCTTTCCCCCCTGACCATCTTTTCGCCCAGTTTTAAAAGACCCTCGTCACCGGCCTTCAGTCCCAGGGAAGAAAGGCTCTCCCGATTCAGCAAGTCACGATTCTCGTGGGACAGTAATATCCCATCCGAGCCCACGACAAAACCCTTGCCTCCTCCGGGGATGTCCAGGGAATTCATAACGTCGGCGAGCCAATCCAAAGACAGGTCACAGGCCACAACAGCTATCATATCTCCCTCTGGACCGAAGGCCGGGACACTGTAGGTTATGACGAATCTCTCGCTGCCGCCGTATCCGAAGTAGGGCTCCGTCCAAAATGGCGAACGGGACTCTATCGGGATTCTGTACCAGCTTGCCGATGAAAAGTCGTTCCCGCCCTGTCCGAAGTCCTTAGAGTGGAGGCCTCCTCCGTCCTTATATACAAGAGGGGCGAAAGGGGCTTCATCCTTCCGAGGCAAGAAAGCCACGCAGAGCCCCGCCACCTCTTCATGAGCCATGACTATCGACTCCAAAAGGGGGAAGAGAGATTCACTCGAACGCCCGTGCATAAAGAGGGACAATCCCATGTCCCTAGCGACGGTCTCAACCACAAGGGTTATCCTGTCAACCCTGTCCGCGACCAACTCGCCTATCCCGTCGACCCTGGAGATGAGCTCGTCTCTGAGAATAGACCTGGAGCAAAAGTAGCCGTACCATCCGACCCCGACGAGAATCGAACCGGTTCCCAAAAGTATAAACAGGACGAGCTTTAGGGAGAGACTTTTTTTAACAAAATTTATCGACATATACGGTCTACTTCCTAACGACGATCTTCAGGCTGTTTTTACCGTCTTTTCTGTTGTAGTGAACCTCATCCATGACCCTGCGAGTAAGCAAAATACCGAGTCCTCCCCCAGAACGATCCTCCATGGCCAGGGTAAGATCGGGCTCCGCCTGTGCCAGAGGGTCGAAGGGCAAACCGTCGTCCTGAAATTCAACGGACACAGAGTCGTCCAATTCCTCAAAGGCTACCATCACAGTTCCAGGTGGCATTTCGTAGGCGTACAGACATATATTGACGAAGATCTCCTCCACCGCCAGGTCCAGATATTGGCGCTTCCTCTCCGACAGACAGGACGACAGAGAGGATATGAAAGAAATGACTTCCTCTACATCGCCGGTCTCAGCGTTAAAAACCCTGCAGCAGGATTCCATCAGAAAAAACCAACCGCGCTATCGATGTCGGCAAAAATACTTAAGAAACTGTCAAACCCCGACATGGAGAGGACCTCCTCGACCATACCCCTCACGTTGCAGAGCACCAGCCTGCCACCGTTGGCCTCGATGGCCTTCGCCAAGGCCAGTATGCTTCTAAGGCCAGCGCTGCTTATGTAATCAAGGCCCTCCATGTCGAGGACGACATCTACCTTGCCCTCCTCTATCCAGCTTTTCCCGGCTTTATCGAGGTCGGGAGACGTGAGGGTATCCAGACGGCCCGAAACGGATACGACGAGACATCTACCCCTGTCATCACATGAAATAATCATATCAACACCACCTCAAAATCAATTTTTCTCAGAAGTACAGAGGATGACCCTTTGGCCTCTGTACTCTATGTACTCCAAAACGGCGACGTCATCGGAAAAATTCATCCTATCGTCCACGAAAAACACAATCCCCTCCCACTCATGGCTACGGTAAAGGTCTAAATTCACCACAGGCTGTCGATCCTGGACCAGGATCGATTCTCTCTCACATCAGAAATCCTTATAGGTTCCCCATGAGAGATAAAAGGGGCCACCTCTGGCTACGAGATCGTCCTTCAGGTCCTGATCCATGGAGAAGGACAGAGCCCAGACGGTCGAGGAGGCCAGGCACACCAATATGGACGAGCAAAATAGCGATTTTCCCCATCTCAAGGCTAAAATCTCCTTTCAGGATATAGGCTGTACATGGCCCCAAATAGGGCCTACAATTACAGTATAGGACATTTCTGGAGGTGAGGATATGACGCTTGAGCGAATTTCTCTGAGAGAAGGGGCTATACCGATAAAGACGGTGGCTGTGGGCAGGAACGGCAACGGAACCGGTCCTGTTCCACCTGTCTCAGCCGTCAGCCCCTCCGATGCGGTTAAAAACGGCAAAAAAAGCTTTCTAATGCCCGATAAGGGATCTGAACAACTCCAAAAAGCAGAGAGCAAGATAAGGTCCATGGAGCAATCCCTGAGGGCCCAGGGAGGCAAATACGTATCCTCGGTGTCCTATCGATACATTATAGGCCCGGACGGAAAGAGATACATCGTTGGAGCGGAGGTTTCTATCTCTGCCCCACAGGAGGTCATGGACGAACTAGGGCTGTCCGGCGGTACACCGGAAACCGTTGTGGGCAAAAGGGCAGACCAAGCCTACGGAGGGGTCGTACAGGCCTACGATACTTTCAAGAAATCCCGCAAAAAAAGCACGTCCGAGGATAATGCGATAGAAGATCTGAGGAGAACCGACCAAGAGGTCAGGGCCCACGAGGCCGCACACCAAATGGCGGGAGGTCCCTTCACAGGCATGGCCACATACGAATACGTCAAGGGACCGGACGGCAAGAATTACGCAGTGGCGGGCAAGGTCCCGATAACGGTCCCCACAGGGGGGACACCGGAAGAGACCATCAGGATGATGGAGGTAGTCAAGGCGTCGGCGATGGCCCCAGGTGACCCTTCAGGCAAGGACCTTTCCGTAGCGGCAGAGGCCAACGACAACGCATCGAGGGCAAAGCAGGAGATAGCCAGAAGACAGGCAGAGAAAGCCTATTCCCTGTTCAGGGAAAGGCCGGAGGAGCTTCTCTCCATGGTGGCATAGGGAGGTGATTTTTTGTTTTTCGTCAAATGGATAGCGCCAGCGGTTTTGACCGCCTGTGGAATCTTCATGATAAAGATGGGGATGAGGTGGTTCAGATCTGGAAACGGCGTAAAAGGGCTCATGGACGTGATCGCTGGGTCAGGCTTCATCGTGATCGGTTTTGCCCTCCCACTCATGGCCTAAAAGCTCAAAACGCTGGATAAAACCATCCATATAGTGTATCATGTTCGGGGAGCCATCCATATAGGGGCTCCCCGGTTTTATTGTCAAGGACTGATTCTGGTATAATTGCCCTTCGTCTCGCCGTGACGGGACGGAAAAACAGGAAAAGGACGTGAAGCTATGGTCAGGTACATTCGGAAGAGGGACGGTCGGGAGGTCCCTTTCGAGAGGGACAGGATAAAAAGGGCCGTCATGAAAGCCGCATCAGCGGTCGATAGGGAGGACAGCTCCATAGGGGAGGCAGTCACCCGCCAGGCTGAATCGTATCTGGACATCTTCTTCGCTAGGGAGGGATCGCCGTCGGTGGAGCAGGTACAGGACCTGGTGGAGAAGATCCTCATAGAGAAGGGCCAAGCGGACATCGCCAAGGCATACATACTCTACAGACAACAGCACGCCAGGCTCAGAGACACAAAACAGCTTTTAGCCGGAGCGGTGGAGATGGTTGGCAACTACCTCAAAAAGCTGGACTGGAAGGTTAACGAGAACAGCAACATGAGCTACTCCCTTCAGGGGCTCAACAACTACATAGCCTCGGAGGTGACCGCTCAATACTGGCTCAACGAGATATATCCTCCCTCGATAAGGGAGAGCCACGTCTCCGGCGACCTCCACGTCCACGACCTTAACAACCTCTCGGTCTATTGCTGTGGATGGGATCTACAGGACCTGCTCCTGAGCGGTTTCACAGGCGTGAGCACGAAAATAGGCAGCAAGCCACCCAGACACTTCAGGAGTGCCCTGGGACAGATAGTCAACTTTTTCTACACGCTTCAGGGAGAGGCGGCAGGGGCCCAGGCATTCTCAAATTTCGACACCTATCTGGCACCCTTCGTTGAGGCGGACGACCTCTCCTACGAGGAGGTCCGTCAAGCGATCCAGGAGTTCGTGTTCAACCTAAACGTTCCAACCAGGGTAGGGTTTCAAACCCCCTTCACGAACATAACCATGGATCTGACGCCACCCAAGGCACTGGCCGGCCTCCCTGCCGTAATAGGGGGTCAGTTCACCTCGAAAAAACTTGGGGATTTTCAGTGCGAAATGGACATGATCAACCGGGCCTTCGCGGAGGTTATGCTTGAAGGCGACGCTAGGGGTAAGGTGTTCACCTTTCCCATACCGACCTACAACGTAACCAGCGACTTCGACTGGGATAACGCCAAGCTAACACCGATATGGGAGATGACCGCTAAATACGGCATTCCATACTTCTCCAACTTCATAAACTCAGACATGAGCCCCGACGACGCCAGGTCCATGTGCTGTCGGTTGAGGCTCGACAACAGGGAGCTGAAGAAAAGGGGAGGAGGCCTTTTCGGGTCAAATCCCATGACCGGCTCTATAGGTGTCGTCACATTGAACATGGCGCGTATAGGGTTCCTAGCGGAAAACGAGGACGACTTCATGAAGAGAGTCTTCTCCCTCATGGACCTAGCCAGGGAGAGCCTGGAGATCAAGAGAAAAATACTGGAAAAGCTCACCGACGCCAACCTTTACCCCTACTCAAAGTTTTACCTGAGATCGGTTAAGGATAGCTCTGGCAGGTACTGGAACAACCACTTCAACACCATAGGCCTGAACGGCATGAACGAGGCGATGGTCAACTTCATGGGGAAAGACCTGACCGATCCAGACGCTATCTCCATGTCCAAGAGGATCATGGAGGCCATGAAGGCCAGGATGGCCGACTATCAGGAGGAGGGGGAAACCCTCTATAACCTTGAGGCTACCCCGGCGGAGGGGGTCACATACCGCTTCGCCAGGGCCGACAAAGACCTTTTCGGAGACAGGATATGCTGCGCAAATCAAAGAGCGGTAACGGACGGAGCCGAGCCTTACTACACGAACTCCTCCCAGCTCCCGGTCAACGCCACGGACGACATATTCGACGCCCTGGACCTCCAGGAGCCGCTTCAGACCATATACACCGGCGGGACCGTTTTTCACGGATTTTTGGGAGAGAGGATGGCGGATGGGGAAAGCACCAAAAGGCTGGTCAGGAGGATAGCGGAGAGCTACAGATTGCCCTATTTCACCATAACTCCGACCTTCAGCGTATGCCCCATCCACGGCTACATACCGGGAGAACACCACTTCTGCCCCATCTGTGACTCAGAGCGTCAGCTCGAAAGAGAGAGGGCCGAACGGGAGGAAGTGACGGCGTGATAATAGGCGGCATCAGAAAGACGACCCTTATAGACTATCCGGGCAAGATAGCCTCCATGGTGTTCACGGTTGGTTGCAACTTCGCCTGCCCATGGTGCCATAACGGAGGGCTCCTGACTCAGGGAGACACCATCGACCAAGGCGACGTGATGGACTTTCTGAGGTCAAGAAAACGCCTCATAGACGGGGTGGTAGTGTCAGGGGGAGAGCCGACCCTACAGCCGGACCTGGAGGAATTTTTGATGG
>JAQUTB010000046.1 GCA_028709985.1 Dethiosulfovibrio sp. | reverse complement strand
ATTCGGCCTCCTACGTTGACCCTCTCGAACTCCCCTGCAGGGATTATGTAAGTCAGTAGACCTACCGCTATTATGATGATAAAAAGCAATACAAATGGATTTGGAATCCTCTCGTACCAACGTTTGCCTGTCATTTACTTCACACCTTTCTCGTCTACAATAAGATCGGCCAATACCTGAGCCGCCTTGGCCAGGCTGGCTGTTTCGGTCCACTCCTCAGGACAGTGACTTCGTCCTCCTTTGCTGGGGACGAATATCATGGCGGTTGGGCAGATCAAGGCTAAATTGATGGCGTCGTGTCCTGCGCCGCTGGGAAACTCCTCCCAGCTCCAGCCCCTTTTATCCATCGCCTCGGAGATCCTCTTTCTGAGGATGGGGTCCAGATCGGTAGGGGGCTCGCTGTGCCCTCCCTTGATCCTCACGCCAAGATCCATTTCCTCCGCAACGCAGTGACAATCGGCTATCACCAGGTCTATCAGCTTTTTAAGGTCCTCTCCAACAGGCCCTCTTATGTCCAGGGAGAAGGTCACCTTTCCCGGCACGACGTTGGCCACGTTAGGGTCCAGTATCACCCGGCCTATCGTCCCTACGGCGCCGGGAAATTTTTTGACGTGGCCGTTCAGCCGGGAGGCCACCTCCACCGTTCCCCTGAAAGGATCCCGCCTGATATCCATGGGGGTCGTCCCTGCGTGGTTCATCTCCCCTGTCATCTCGACCTCGGTCATGGAGGTTCCGACTATGGCAGGAGGGATACAGAAGTCCATTCCAGATCGATCCAGCCTGGCCCCCTGTTCGATGTGGACCTCCACCGCCCTGGACGGAATCCCTAGAGGGTAGAAACCGTCCAGATATGGAGATATCCTGTCGCAGAAATCCCGGGCCACATCGCCTATGTTCCGTCCATCGTCGTCGATCAGGGAGGTCATTTTCTCGTCCGTCAGCCTGCCGGAGAGGTAGGCGCTTCCCACCAACGCAGCCTGAAACGACGCCCCTTCCTCCTCGACGAAGGCTGCCACCACCGTGTTTGAGTGGGGGGTTATCCCCTGCTCCTTAACTATCCTGACGGCCTCCATGGCGACTATAATCCCCGCAGCGCCGTCGAAGACCCCTCCAGATTTGACCGTATCCAGATGGGATCCAGAGAGAAAAATAGAATCCCCTTCACCAGGCAGAACACCGAAGATGTTCCCTATTCCATCGCAGAACACCTTTAGACCTAACTCCCTGAAACGACCTATAAGCCATAAAGCCGCCTCAACGTAGCTGGGCGAGTACGACAGCCTGGTTATCCCCCCGGAACCGTCTCTACCGAAGCCCCCTAGTTCTTCTAGCTCCCTCTCCATCCTTTTTTCCGAAATCCCCCTCAATCGACCGCCCCCTTTGCATACTATTCCTTAGAATGGGATATTTATCTCGTTTTGCTAGTTTAGCAAATCCACTGATTCTGTCAATTGCGCTTTAGAGCGTCTCTTCGGTAAAAGGGATGACGAAAGTGTTAAAATGAGAATCGGCAAAAGCGAAGGGAGTGAGTGCAGAGAGATGAACAGCAACCTGACAACAAAGGTGCTCCGACTTCTGGAGGCCCTTTTCTCCGCCAAGGAAGAGGTGGACCTCAAGGACCTATCGGAGATGACGGACATCCCAAAGAGCACGGTACACAGGATACTGACCTCTCTGGAGGAGGAAGGATGGGTACTCCAGGATCCTAAAAGCCGTCGTTATAGGATAGGCACCAAGCTCCTGGTCTTCGCAAACGACTGGAGGCTGAGGCAGGAACTTGTGATACAGAGCGATCTCCCCATGAGAAAGCTGGTGGAACAGACCGGCGAGACCACTGTCTTGGCGATATCCGACGGAGAGGTCGCACGGTGCATCCATATAGTGGAGTCCCCTAAGGCCATAAAGTTCTCCTTCTCCGTAGGCGGAGAATTGCCGATCTACGCAGGAGCCATGGGAAAGGTCCTCCTGGCCTACTGCCGGGACACCTTTCGAGAGTGGGTTTTAAGCCAGACGCTAAAGCCCTTTACGCCAAACACATTGGTGGACTCGGTTCGACTCAGGGAGGAGCTAGCTAAAGTGAGGAAAAGGGGCTACTCTGTGAGCATAGAGGAGATAGACCCAGGAGGGACCGCCATAGGGGCCCCGATCCTCTCTCCCAGGGGAGAGCTTATAGCGGGGCTCATACTGTCAGGGCCCAAACAGAAGTTCGAGGACACGGTAGAGCCGCTGGCGAAAATAGTGATCCAGGCGGCGGCGGAGATATCTCAAAATATATCCTAGTTGAAAAAGAGGTGAGTTTCGTGGATCAGAGGGAAAGGATGCTCGCGGGGCTGCCCTACAAAGCTTGGATGGACGGATTGGCGGAGGAAAGGCTGAAAGCGAGGAAGCTGGTTCAGGAGTTTAACCTATCCGAGCCGGAGGATTTCGCCAAAAGGACGGAGCTTATCGGCAGGATCCTGGGCAAGGTCGGAAAAAACGCCTATATCGAGCCGCCCTTCAGGTGCGACTACGGCAGCAACATAGAGATAGGAGACGATTTCTACGCCAACTACAACTGCATCGTTTTGGACGTGGCAAAGGTGACGATAGGAAACAACGTGATGCTGGCCCCTAACGTGGCGATCTACACCGCCGGACACCCGATCCACCCGGAGTCCAGAAAATCTGGCTACGAGTACGGGATCCCCATAACCATAGGAAACAACGTGTGGATAGGCGGCAACGTGGTGGTCAATCCAGGGGTCAACATAGGACACAACGCGGTCATCGGCGCCGGGAGCGTCGTCACAAGAGACATACCGGACAACGCCATAGCCGTGGGCAATCCCTGCCGGGTGGTCCGGTACATCACCGAGGAGGACAGAAAATACTACTTTAAGGATCGAGAGTTCGACGTGGAGGATTACCGCTGATCCAGGAAGGGGAAAAGGCCAAAAGATGAAGGAGCTCGCCAATATATCGGTCTACCCTTTCGACATAGAGCCCTTCGGTGGCTGGGAGAACGTCGTCAAGTTTCACCGTTCACTTGGGCTGGACGGCCTGGAGGTGCTGACGGCCTTCGACGGGACGAATGGAGCACCACCGGAGGCAGTGACAGCGGTCCATTTTCCCTTCTCCATGGACTGGATGGTCCCCTGGCTTGGGGGAAATCTGGAGGGGTCTTTCTCCCGAGAGGAGGTACTCTTTTTCTACGGCGGTTCCTGCCCTGACGACCTTATCGAGAACCTCCGAGGATACATACGGGACGCAGCAACCTTGGAACCGGCCTACGGGGTCTTCCACGTCACTAACAGCTCGGTGGAGGAGGTCCTGACCGGCCACCCGGCCAACGGCTCTAAGCTGGTTCTGGAGGAGGCCGCAAAGATGCTGAACGAGGCGGTCTCGGTCTTTCCCGGAGGAGAACCACCGGTGAGGATGTTTTTCGAGAACTCCTGGTGGGAGGGGCTCACCTTCACCGACTCGGAGGAAACGTCGTCCTTCGCGAGCTCCCTTTCCTTCTCGAACTGGGCCTTTCTCCTGGACACGGGACATCTTCTGAACACCACCACGTCCTGCCGATCGGAGGAGGATGGGATGGACTATATTTTTGACGTAGTTGGAAGGCTGCCCACGGAGGTTCGAAGAAGGATAGAGGGCATCCACCTCAACCTAAGCCTGTCCGGCGAGGCGAGGGAGGCCCAGGGATGGCCCGGATACGCTCCAGGAGACTTTCAGGCCAACCTGACCAGGGCCTGGGAGAGGCTTTCCATGACGGACCAACACCGGCCCTTCACAACGCCCCATTGCTCCCGACTGCTGGACCTCCTTGAGCCCGACTACGTCACCCACGAGTTCATCTTCGATAGCGTCGAGGACCGAAGGTCAAAGATAGCGACCCAGAGGGGAGCGCTACGCAGTGAACTCACCTCTTCATTCCGTACAGTTCGCTCAAGGTGACGAAGCGATATCGGTCCTCCGGGAGCTTCTAAACTGCGTCACAAACGCCATCAGCCGTGCCAGATCGGAAGAAAAGTGCCCTCCTTCCGGTCAGACTCTCTATGGTGTTGCCACACCCCTCTACCTCAGCGACAACCTAATCCCTTCCGTTGGTCCCAGCTATGAGTCTCCGTGGGGAGACGGGGCAGCAAAGATAGTTAGCTTGAGCTCGCTGTCGTCTATGAGGGCAAACTCCGGTCGCCTGCCTGAGAGGGCTTCGCTTTCGGTGATTATAATAGGGACTCCCTCTCCCCTTTTGTCCATAATAAAACTCCTCTGGCTGTTAGGGGCGTCGACGTTCATAGGACAGCGAGCCAGCAGGGAACTTATGAGCTCGTTTCGAGCGGACTGTCTCTCCGAGATGCTTTCGATGGTCATGGTGTTAGGTATAGAGCCAGGGGAGAACAGCTCCAATCGATCGGAAAAAACGTGCAGACGAATTTTAGAGCCGTAGATAGAGTAATCCCTGTGGGCTACGGCGTTCACGATAGCTTCGAAGACGGCGTTCATGGAGAACTGGGGAGTCTCTATTCTGTTGGGGGCCTTTATCGCAAAGACCTTCATGTTGCTCTCAACAAACTTACAGCCCTCCCTTATCTGGACGTCCAGGGGACCGGTTATGTCCTTTGCATCGAGCTGGCGAGCCTCCCCTCGGGAGGTCCCTCTGTAACAGACCGCCTGGATGAAGGCGCTGGACATGTAGATATGAGGTGATTTTGAGGCCATCAAAAGCCCTCCTACCGTGGCCCTAGGCGCGCCATCTTCGTCCTCGGAGATCATCTTCATCTTCTCCAGAAAGCTCCGATCCTCTTTGGGCGACAGAGCCGTCCTAAATCGATTCCAGAGATCGGGCTCCAGGTCGCTCAGAGAGGTTCCGGGAACGACCTGCTCGTCGAAGCGAATCAGCCTCGCCTGGCTACGTTGCTGAAAAAGTCGAGCCAGTACGTCAGGACGCATTTCCCTCTTAGAGCTTCCTATACGACGAAAATAGCCGTTAGGGCTTTTATGTACGAACAGGCTACGGGGAACGTCTATCCTGAGGATGGCGACCTCGCCGCCTTTGCCGTCGGCTATGGCTACCTTTCTGATCACACAGTCCAGAGGTGGATCGATAGAGTCGTTGCAGATAGATCGAATCCAATCCTCCAGGAGATCCAGTTTTTCCAGAGGTATGCCCTCTATCTCCCTGGTCCTGTCGTCCACCCCCAACACCACCACGCCGGAGACGGTGTTCGCCATCGCCGCCAGCTCGTCGGCCATTCCATCTCTATGAGGACCGCTTACCCTGTTTCCGCTGAACTCCACCTTCTTAAGTTCCAAAACAGAATCCTCTCCTAGAGCTATTCTGCTTAACAGTTCTTCCGCTCTATCGGTGATCATTTTCAATCCCTCCTCCGTCCTTTTCCCGATTCTAAACCATTGGCGAGGACCGAACAAGGATAACACAGGGGAGCCGGATCGTTCCGGCTCCCCTGTGTCTCCTACCGCCCGGTATCGGGAAAGGTCGTCGTGGTAAATCCCGTCTTTCGAGTGAGTTACCCACTCGCCTCTAAAGCTCGACCGTCACACCTAAGTTTTCCCTCTCCGCCTTGGAGAGGGCCAAAGAGGCACAGGCCAGGTCCTGTAGGGCTATGCCCGTCGAGTCGAAAACGGTGATCTCGTCCCTATCGGTTCTTCCTGGGACTCGGCCATCTATTATCTCCCCGATCTCGCAGTAAATACCCTCCCTTGAGAACAGTCCCTCTTTCGTCGGTATCTCGCACTCCCCTACCGAAAGGCACTGTTCCACGTCGTCAACTACCACCTTGGCCTTCCTAAAGACCGATGAGTCAATCTCCTGTTTCCCGCTCATGTCCGACCCCATACAGCTGAGGTGAGTTCCTGGAGCTATCCACTCTGCTAGGATGACCGGCCTGGTCGAGGGAGTCGCCGTAACTATGACGTCGCTCTCCCCTACCGCCTCTTTCAGATCCTTGGCAACGGAAATCCGAGCTCCATGGTTCTTTATGCCGGATTTAGCCAAAAGAGAGCGAACAACGCCACTTATCCCCTCCAGTCTGTCTAAGGCACGCTCAGGATCCCTTGGATTGGAGATCCACACGTTCTCCATGTCGGGGAAGACCGACAGAACCGCCGCTATCTCGAAAGGTGCCAACCCTCCTGTCCCTACCATCAGGAGGTTCTTCGAGTCGGGACGGGCCAGGTATTTTGCCCCTATGGCTCCGGCCGCTCCGGTCCTTAGATGGGTCATCGCTCCACCGTCCAAAAGGGCTCTGGGCTTTCCCGAGTTTATGTCGAAAACCATAACCGTCCCAAAAAGCTCGGGAAGTCCTCTGCGAGGGTTGTCCCCAAACCAGGAAACCAGCTTAAAACCGAAGATCCCCTCTTCTGCCAGGTCTCCCGATTTTATGTCCAGATCGGCACGACCGGGCTCAAACTCGTTAAAAACCATGGGCCAAAGGGATCCCTTCCCCGTCGACTTCTGAACGTAGGACCTTTCCACCGCCTCGGTCACCTCAGCTAAGTTAAGCAAACCGTCTATATCCGATCGACTCAGTATACAGATTTCGCTCATAATGTCCCCTCCTGTCCGGTCAGCAGCTTCGTTCCGGTCGCGATTTTGTGGGCTATGTACCTGTCTATCGCCGCCAGACCGTCCCCCAACGTCTCGATGTCCGAACCGTAGCCTATACGCATACAGTGTTCCATCTCAAAACAGCCCCCTGGGGTGACAAAAGCCCCTGTCTCTTTGTACATCTCACGGCAAAAGTCGTAACTGTCCACATCCAGATCGTAATAGACCAGGGCGGTAGTTCCAGCTCTGGGCCTGACGTATCGGACGTGTGGCTGTTTTTGGACCCACTCGTCCAGTATTTCGAGGTTTCGACGGACTATACCTCGACTTCTCTCGATAAGTTTGTCCCCCTCACAGAGAGCCTCACCCGCAAGAACCTCGTCCAGGAGGCCGCAGCTGATCAGGGTGTAATCCCGGTGAGAGAGGAACTTTGCCACAGCCTCACGGTCACCGGTCGCGATCCACCCTAAACGCAGTCCAGCCAAGGAGAAGACTTTGCTCATGCTGGAGACCGATATCCCTTTTTCGTATAGATCCGCTATGGATTCGCTCCAACTATCGTCCTGGGTAAGGTGGCGATACACCTCGTCACAAAGGATGTAGGCGTCAACCGAGCGGGCTATCTCTACTATAGCCTTCAATGTCTCGGTGTCCATAAGGGATCCTGTAGGGTTGTTTGGGTTGTTGAGGCAGATAATTTTAGTCTTCGGTGTGACCAGACCGCGAAGTTCCTCCAGATCGGGCAAATAGCCGTCTTTCTCCCTCAGGCACAGTAACTTCGGCTCCACCCCGAAAGACCTGGGAATGGAGTAGAGCTGCTGATAGGTCGGCGTTATACTGACCACCTCGTCACCGGACTCTAGAAGGGAGTAGAACACGTGATGGTTTGCTCCCGCCGCTCCGTGGGTGGGAACCACGTTTTTAGGCTCGAGGGTCCTGTAGAGTCGGCAAACTCCCTCGCGGAAAGAGGCGGCTCCCTCGATATCTCCGTAGGTCAGACGTCTTGAACATATCTCATCCAGAAAGGCCGCCTTGTCCTTTCCCGTCAACTGAAACAGCTCGTCGATCGAGATAGAATCGACGCAGGTCTCGGCGATGTTGTATTTCGCTCCGACCTCGTATGAGTTCATCCATTCCTCGACCTTAAAAGGCTCGATCCTCACGTAAACTCCTCCTCAGTGGTTTAGTCTAACCCTAAAACAAAAAGGCGTTCACAGCCTGCCTTGTAGCACACCTCTCGGAGTGCCGTACCTACGGCAAAGCTATGAACGCCTTTAAAATCCTCACCCGGTGATGAGGATAGGGTCGCATATTACGTTATCGACCATAATAGCACGTAAATCGCCCTTGATAAAGGGGGAGCGACTCATCTCATTCCGTACAGCTCGCTCAAGGTGACGAAGCGATATCGGTCCTCAAGGAGCTTCTCAACTGCGGCGCGAACGCCCTCAGCCGTGCCCGACTCGGGGTGGTTCATGTGGAATAGCACCACTCCACCGGGCCCGACGGACGTAACACTGTCCCTGACCTGATCGGAGGAGAAGGTCGCACCTCCGTCGCCGTTAACCGAGAAACCGGCCACCACGTACCCCAGCTCGGTAACTATCGCAACGGAGCCCTCGTCGTAATGGGCCGTGCCTGACCGGAAGAAAAGGGGCCTGCTCTCGGTCAGGCTCTTTATAGTGTTGCCACACCCCTCAACCTCAGCGACAACCTCATCCCTTCCATTGGTCCCAGCTATGCCGTAGGCCGACCTGCCGGTCAGGGAAAGAGGTACGTGCCTGGTTCCGTGATTCCCTATCTCGAAAAGGGGATCCGAGGCCAGGTCAGAAAAAAGATCGGGGTGGGCCTTGATCCACCTCTCGTTCACGAACAGAGTCGCAGGGACGGCTTTCTCCCGCAAAAAGGCTATTAGCTCTTCGTCGTAGTCCATCTCTCCGCCGACGTAGGAGCTCTTGCCACAGGCGTCGAAGGTCAGGGCTATCACCCTCTCGTCGGTCTCGACACCCTTAAAGACACCAGGCAGGTCCATCCCCAAAGGCGACGCCATGGCGGACGACGGGGATAGCACCGTCAGGGCAACGGAAAAGAGCAAAGCGAGAGTCCTCATCTTATCAAGCTCCCTACTGTGGCCTCGGTGGCCCTGATGAGGTCGTCGGGCGACAGAATCATCTGGAGCCCTCTCTGCCCCGCGCTCACCGAGATCGTCTCGTATATCATCGCGCTCTCGTCGACATAGACGGGATATCTTTTTTTGGTCCCCACAGGCGAACATCCCCCTCTGACGTATCCGGTGAGGGAAAGAAGCTCGTTCAGATGGTCCATCTCCAATTTTTTGTTGCCGCTCAAGGAGGCGAGCTTTTTTAGGTCCAGCTCCTTCGCCCCTGGGATGAAGGCCATTATTATGTCCTTCCTTGGATCGTCACCTCTGAGGACCAGAGTCTTGAAGATCCTGTCCAACGGAAAATCCACCTTCCCAGACGCCGC
>JAQUTB010000045.1 GCA_028709985.1 Dethiosulfovibrio sp. | reverse complement strand
CGTTGCCCACGTAGGCCCTAACAGCTCCTGTGTCGTTCTCCACCACTATGGCCGATGCTGTGATATCTCTAGGCATCCCCCTCAGGCCCAGGTTTACCTTTCTGACCAGCGACTCCTGAACGGCGCGGTCAAGGGTTGAGGTTCCGCCATCGGGATTTTTGGCGAGGACCTGGGATACAAACAAAAAGTGCTCCCTCGGCAGGGAGATCGACCGAGGGACCGGCTCGGCCATGGACAGGTCCCTCTGAGAGGAGCTGATAACGCCCCTACTGGCGAGATCGGACAGTATCATGTCCCTCCTGGCTTTGGCCCTCTCAGGGTGTAGGTCGGGCCTGTATCTTGTGGGGCCCTTGAGCATTGCGACCAACATGGAGGCCTCGGCCAAGGATAGGTCCGAGGGGCTCTTTCCCCACCAGCCCAGCGATCCCGCCATGGCCCCTTTGAGGTTTCCACCGAAGGGGGCTTTGTTCAGGTAGGCCTCCAGGATGGACTTTTTATCTATTTTCCCCTCCAGCGCCGAGGCCTGGAGAAACTCCAATGCCTTGGCCTTAAAGGTCCTGTCCCTGGGCTGGGTCATCCTTATGAGCTGGCTTGTCAGGGTAGATCCTCCCGACACGACCCTCATGTTTTTGACGTTCTGTAACATCGCCCTGGCTATGCCTATCCAGTCGACCCCTCGGTGGTTCAAAAACCGCCTGTCCTCGACCTCCATAAGGACGGTGGGAAGCCACTTACCCATACTGTCCAGAGATAGGGGGATGCAGACTTGATCCTCCTCGCTGAGCCCCGCCCACAGTATGGAGCCATCCCTGTCCGTCACCGTCGGGGAGGGAACGACCTGGAGGACGTCGTCCAAAGGTGGAGGGGACACCACCTTGGATGCCCCCTCCCAGATAATCGCCGACAGGGCGATACCCAACGCCCCAAAGAATAAGGCTTTTTTCATAGGTTAACGCACCGTGATTCGTCCTTCGCCGCTCAGGCTTCGGATTCCCGGGTTGTACATCGACTCGGCGGAGATCGGCGGCAAGGCAAAGTCTCCTCTGGATATAACCCTACAGCGGTATCCCACCGTGACCTCTTTATCCACCCTCTCGGGGAAGAACAGCACCCTGTCGAATCTGACCTCTCTCCTTGCCCCTACCGACTCCTCGCCGGACTCGAGAGCCGGATTCCAGACGTCAAAACAGCCGGGGAGGACGTCCACCACCACCAGGTCCGAGACGGGACCGGTCGGCGTGATACGGATCTTTACAACTATCTCCTGGCCCAACTCAAGGGGAGAGGAGAGATCTAGAACGTTTCCATCCCTGTCGGTGAGGACGCGACGGACCTTTATACCCTGGTCCAGGTTGGGCTGAGAGTCCAGCGGGACCCCTGAGGTGGTCTTGCCCCAAAATACCCTACCGGGTCCATCGTTTTTGAGCGTCCAGACGACTTCGAGATCGGAGGATATGACCAGGTCATCGCCGGTAGAGAGGGAGAGGACGTTCTCCCCGTCGGTCAATGTGGCGGAGAATGGCTTGATATCCGCCTTGGATACGTATCCGCCCAGGGCCAAGACCGAAAGTCCCGCCTCCTGGGTCGAAAGCTCGCCCTGAGCTATGGCTTTGGCGATCTGGTTGGCCAACAACGCCTCGTCGGCCCCGCCAGGGGCGAGAGCCTCGAGGGCTATCAGCCTTATGGCCTGGTCCCTGAGGGGAGAGCCATAGGGGGAGACCGCCTTACCGATGGATTTGCCCATCAAGGCCAGTCCCTTTTCCTTCTTTCCTGCTACGCCGTAGGCTCCAGCCAGGAACGATCTGCCCGCCTCGTCCATCTGACCTACCCTTTCCGACAGCCACTCCATCCATCCGAGGGGAGCCTGGCCGAGGAGGGCAACCACGTAGGCGCTGTAGGCCTTTCTCGACAGGGCTTGACCGTCCTCGGAGGGATCGGAGAGCACCGACCGCAAGAAGTTACCGATTCTGTCGGTCATGCCACCTGGAACCAAGGAAGGATCCACCGACGCGATGAGGTGAGACGCGTAGACGCTGCCCCAAAGGTCGGTCGTGCCGTTAGGCCAGGATACGAAGCTGCCGTCGTAGAGCTGCAACGCCTGGAGCCTGGTGATGACGTCCCGGAGGAGGGCTTCCACCTCCGAGCTCGATTTGGACTCTATGTTTTCGATCATGTTCGGCAAGACGACCAAGGGCCAAGCGGTCGAGACGGTCTGCTCCAGACAGGTGTAGGGGTATCCCCTGAGGAACGATATCGCCGGAAGCAGGTCCGCCTTCTGAGAGCCGGACAGATACAGCGACGACGTCATGGTTCCGGGGAACCATCTGCCCTTTTCCTTGAACGACTTTGTGCCGACCTCGGCCACGCCGGTCTCGGACAGGGATATCCTGGGCATAGGAGGCCTTATTACGGTCTCTCTGCTCACGGAGAAATCCAGCCCAGTGCCGGTGACCCCGATGGTTAAGCCGCCGTAACCGGAGCTCTCTGAGGCCCGAAATGGCAGCTCTATCGTCGTCGATCCGCCGGAGGGGATCGAGACGTCGAGGGATTTTTTACCCTCGTAGGTCCACTGGCCCGAGGCCTCCACCGCCACGGACAGTTTTAGGTCCGACGAGGACGTGGAGATTACCGAGAGCGGGACCTGGACCAGGTCGCCAGGGGCCAACACGGAGGGGACCGATGGGTCCACGGTGACCTCCCTGGCGATTGAGATTTGAGAGCTTGCCGATCCCAGTTTCGACCCTATGAAGACAGCGACTATATCGGCCCCGCCGGAGAACTCCGGAATGTCGAAAGAGACGTCCAAGACGCCGTCCTTGACCTCCAGGCCCTCTTTTACCATGGATAGGACCTTGAACCCCCTTGCCCTGAGAGGTGAGAGGTTGAGGGCCATCATCGCTGCCCCGGCTCCTCCTGCGGGATGAAGCAGAGGGGTCTCTCGGGACTCTATCGGTATAAGCTCGTCGTAGAGGTCAGATGCCCTCGATCCAAGCTGTCTGAGAGACGTGAAGGTCCTCCACGGGTCTGGAACCTTATGGTCGGTAAGGCCCAGGATTCCCCTGTCCACCATGGCCAACCAGACCTGACCGGAAAGAGGTTGCCCTGCCTCGTCTTTTACCGATACCTTGACTCCCACCGTTCCCTCGGGCTCGGCGGTTTTGGGGACTTCCATCGTCACCAAGGCCTTAAGTCCCTCGTTGTTTATAGGTATAGACAGGGCCCCTAAAGCCCTGTGAGGGCCCCACTTGCCCTTCTCGGACACGGGCCGGATCACCTGAAGGGAACACCATCCGTTGGGCCACATGTCGTCGGTTGTGTCGAACTTTATCTCCCCTGAGAGGTCTAGGTTGAGAACCTTGGCCGATATGAGGCCGTCCGATTCCAACGTGAACAGGCCCCGTCCCGGGAAGGGGGCCCTGTAGGACACCGAGCCCTTGCCGAGGGACAGATCTATCCTGTCCGGTATGGAGACGCTTTTGCTCGATCCGTCCCAGGGACGCCACGAGTCGAAGCGAACCGACCCGGACGAGCCCTTGCCGTCGGACAAAACCAGAAGGTAACGCCCCTCTTGGTCTGGAGTTAAAGACAGAGATGCCTTACCGTCCTTCAAGGACAGTTTTCCGTCGGACACGGCGACCTTTTCCTCCTGCCACCTCATCCTGGTGCGGCCTTCCTCTCTGACCATGACGTACTGCTCGATCACGGAGAAGAGCTCCCATCTAAGGGACGGCGACGCTGCTTTGTCTTCATCGGTCACAGCTGCTATCCCGAAAGACGCGGCCTTGCCCGGGAGAAGGTCGCCCTCGGGAGCCCTGATCCCTATGTTGTAGGGCGACAGGGCACAGGGAATCGTCACCGATCTGGAGACCCATCGACCACCAGGCTCCATAGCCTGGAGGATCATGTGGAGATCGATCATGGACGGAGCCTTCCAGTGGTCCGGCACGGTCCAGGACAGCTCGCCCTTTCCCTGGTCGTCCAGGGAGCCGGAGCCTATATACTCCTCGCCGCCGTTAAACTGCGTCTCTACGTCGCCGAAGGTGTAGTTGGGAAACAGCTTGGAGCGGAACTGCCTGGGCGTCGTGGTCACCTGCATCTCCCATGGGAGGGCCGGAGAAGGGGCGCCGAAGAGGTAGGATGCCTTGAAGGACAGCTCCATATCCTCTCCCGCTCTGGACGATTCGCTGGACGGAACCAGCTCCAGCTCGATCCTGGGCGGAGTAAAATCCTCCACCAGGAAAGAGGTCGAACAAAGTGGGGCGTCCCCTCCTGGGACCGACAGCTCGAACCTATATTTTCCCGTAGGGGCCTCGCCTGGGACGTCGAAGGAGACCGAGGCCGATCCCCATCGGGACAGGACCTGAGATCCCCTTGCGGACTCGCCGTCCATGGGGTTGATGACCTTCCAGAGGACGGGGAACTCCCCAGGCAGGGCCATGTGAGCCCCTCGGACGATGGAGGTTATCTCCACTGTCTCTCCGGGACGATATATCCCTCTGGGTATGAGGCTCTCCGCCTCGTAGGAAGAGACCCAGGGCGAGCCGAACACGTCCACGCCGGAGTCGGAGAATTTATCTCCCTCTAAAGCCAGGAAGGACAGGTCGTCTCCCTTCTCAACGGTTATCACTGCAGGCCTTAGCTGGGGGTCCCATCGGTCCTTATCGGACATTGTCCAAAGCCCGTCTTTGTCGGTCGTCCCCTTGGACAGTATCTGGTTGCTGGAGGAGTAGACCGTGACTGAGGCGTCCGATATCGGTTCAGCGTCGGAGAGACCGTTTACCCACACCAAAAGCCCGCTCTCCCAGACCCTGGCGGAGATGCCAAGGTCGGTCAATGTGACCATCTGTCTAGCCACGTTCCAGCCGCCCTCGCCGTCGGAGGCCTCGAGAAGGAACACCCCTTTTTTGTCGCCGAGGAACCCATCTAGGTCCAAAGCTCCTCTGACGGCACGGTTCAGGCGGTTGTCCACGTCGAACTGTTTTGTCCCGATGTTACGGGAGAGGGCCTTTGGGGGCTCGGTCCCGGAGTTGAGCGCCCCTGTGACAAGGGCAACGTTGTTGGGATAGAGCTTCCAGGCGGACACCTGCACTCTGTCCAGATTAACCGTCTCAAGAGGTATTCTGGGGCTGTCCATCGGGGTCAGGAAAGTCCCGGAGACGGCGAAGGTCACGGATTTTTCCATGTCCGGTATGACGAAGGATCTGGAGTCGTCGACCTTTAAGCCATCCTCGCCACCGAGGCCTTTTTTGACCGTGACGGTGTATCTGTCCCTGGGGGCAAAATCCCCCACCAGGGCGAAGCCACCGTAGATGGGCTCTACCCTGAATTTCCGTTCCGGTGATACGGAGACGAAGCCCTTGACCTCTCCTGGGTCGACCGGTCTGGAGGTGTATATGTTGATCCTGCCCTTTCCCTCGGGTTGGCTCTCCGCGTAACCGCCGGTGATGGAGAGGCCGGAGGAGAGGGCTATGGATATCTCTTTATCCTCGGCCAGGCCGAGGGGACCGAGGTCCGACGCCAGGCCCTTTCCAACCTTGACCGAGACCTTCTCCCCTGGGACGTACTCGGTTTTGACCGATACGCTCTTGGAGGGAGACTCTCCCTGAGGAATCAGCCTCACCACTGTTCCGTCGCTGGTGGCCGAGACGAACCCCAGAAGCCTCTGAGGAGGGATCGGCAGGGAGAACTCAAACCGAAGGGTAAGCTCCCTGTAAGGGGTAAACTCAACCTGTCTGATCGACTTGAGCTTAAGGGGAGCGGTGTTGAAGCTGAAGGACTGAGGACCGGCTAAAAGCCTTCCTGATAGGTCCCTCACAGCCTTCATTGAGGCTCGATATTCCGTCGCGGGGGTCAGGGGCTTGCCCGGGACCAGGACCAGCGTGTCCACCGAGTCCCATACGCAGCTTCCCTTTACGCTGGGCTCCACAATCAAAGGGACCTGATCGTCCGGCAGCACCTTTCCTAGGAGTCCCGACTCCACCACAGGAGACGAGAAAATCACCTTTATCTCGGGCTTTCCGGTTACCTCTCCCTGAGGGGAGAAAGACTTGACGGAAAAGTCGTCTGCCCATGCCGTTCCACACAGGGCGAGAGACAGCAGAATCCATCTCGCTAAAAACTTTACTTTCATGTTACACACCTCCAGTTTAGATTTAGTCAAAGACGCTTGTACAGTGTAAACATACTGGTGTATCATGGTAGTTGTTTCTATATTTCGGAACAGGAGGCGAGCTCCCGTGAAAAACGACCTTCGACTGAACGATCTCTTTACCGCTTTCGTGACCTTTCTGTATTTTAGGGCGGTGAACTTCCACACCGTGTCCAAGGGCGTCCTCTATCGGTCGGCACAGCTCAGCCTGAACAGGCTGGCTAAGTACGTGGAGGCCCACAGGATAAGGAGCATAGTGAACCTAAGGGGTGCTCAGCAGAGCCGCAGATGGTACAGGAGGGAGAAGGAGTTCTCCCTGTCTAGAGGGATAGTCCATATGGACTTCGACCTCTCCGCCATCAGGACCATCCCGGTTCAGGAGCTAGACCGCATACTTGAGTTCATGAGACGGGCCCCTAAACCTATATTGATACACTGCTACGCTGGCGCCGACAGGACCGGCCTTATAGCGGCGCTTTGGCGACTGGCGGAGGAACAGGATCACCCCTCCTTGGCCCTTGGAAGGCAGCTTTGTTGGATGAGAGGGCATTTTTCGACCCTCCATGTCGGCACCAGCGCTATGGTTAAGTCCTTCTGGAACTACGTGAGCCACCTCAACGATATAGGCCTGAGGGAGGAAAAGGGGGTCGACCCTTCCGGTGCCACCGCTTAAGAGCGATTACCTGACGGATCGGCCGGTGGGAGAGCTGCTGTTTAGGCTGTCCCTGCCCTCAATTATAGGCCTTGTCCTACAGATGGCCTATAGCCTCACGGACACTTTTTTCGTGGCTCTGTGGATAGGCGATAAGGCTGTCGCTGCTTTGGCCGTCGCATTTCCCATCCAGCTTGTGATGGTCGCCTTCGCCCAGGGCTTCGGAATAGGTGGGGCGACTTTGATCGGCAGATATCTGGGCTCCCGCGACACCGATAACTCCGACTTGGCGTTGAAGAACACACTGATACTGACCGGAGCCACGTCTTTGGGCCTCCCTGCACTGGCTTTGTACTTTTTACATCCCATAGTCCATTTCCTGGGAGCGAGCCCTCAGAGTATGCCGATGGCTATTTCCTATTCCTCGGTGGTACTTCTGGGCTCGCCTTTTTTGAGCTTCTCTATAGCCACAAACGCCATAGCTAGAGCGGAGGGACGGGCCTCGGTAGCGATGAAGACCCTGGCCATATCTTCCTTAGTAAACGCGGTTCTGGACCCTGTGTTCATAAAGACCATGGGGATGGGGGTGTCGGGCGCAGCCTGGGCCACGGTGATATCCCAGGCTGGATCGGCCATTTGGATGGGGTTTTACCTGGCCCAAAACAGCTCACTGAGCCTCACCAGACCCTATTTAAGGGCAAACTTCGACATGATGAAGGAGATAGTCTCGATAGGCTCATCCGCCTTCGTGAGGCAGGGGGCTGGGAGCGTCACAGCAGCGTTTATGAACAGGCTATTGGCTACACTGGGAGGGGATCCTGCGGTGGCGGCGATGGGGGTTCTGGGCAGGATAACGACCTTCGCCTATATGCCCCTTTTCGGCCTGATCCAGGGCATGATGCCCATAGTGAGCCACAACGTGGGAGCAGCGGAGGATTGTCGGGTCCTGAGGGTGATAGATCTCTCGATAATATGGGGCACTGTGGCCTGTCTCGCAGGGGCCTTACCACTCGCGGTGATCCCGAGCCAGATACTGGCATGTTTTTCCTCCGGAGAGACCCTGAAGATGGCTGTGACGGCGTCCCCTTATATTGCCATGTCCATGCCATTGGCTGGTTTTCAGGTCGTCCTGTCCGGGACCTATCAGGCCATAGGGAGGGGCAAGACGGCGTTTTTCCTGGATTTGACCAGGAGGGCCCTCGTGGTCGTCCCTCTGGCTTGGTTATTGTCGCGTTTTCTAGGGGTATTAGGGGTGTTTTTTGCCCTTCCACTTACGGAGGTGATCTCCGGCCTGTTTTCGCTCGGGATGTTCAGGTCAGTTAGGCTAAAATTGATCAAGGCCTGTCACTATAACAGGCCTTGACATCACCCTCTGAGAACAAAAAGTAGCATGGCAATGAGAGCGAGGAAAGATAAGCCAACTAAGGCAAGCTGAAGAGGCGAGAGGGATAGAAAACCTTTTACCTCACTCTGTCCAACGGTCAGGGCCTTGATCCTGAGGGACTTTTGGGCCATCACGACCGCGACGACGTCGTCGGACAGCTCAAACTCCAGGATAAGCCTGTCGCTGTCGCTTTCGCTCAGTGCGGTCAGTATAAGGTCGACTTTCCCGTCGAAAGGACGGCCCTCCTGATCGGACTGGGATTTCATTGTCCCATAGAGGGGACTGTCCTCTGGGATAGCGACCGTGATTAGGTCGCCGATATGGACGTCCGAAGCAGGAACTCCCCTTACCGGATCCAACACGGCGGAGCAGGAGAACACCAGCTTGGGAAGGATTTTCTTCCTCGCTATACCCTCCGGCAAAGACGGATCGGTGTATTCGTCGGCGCTTTCCTCCGGCTGTGGTTTAGGAGCCGGGAATCTCTCCCTCAGCTCGTCCGCCTCCAGGGAGGTGATACCCTCTATTTTGAGGAAGGCTATGCAATTTCCGTCGTAAATCTGAGCTGTCCTGTTGGAGAAGACCTTCTCCAGATAGCGAAGCTTGGTGAGGTTGTCCTCCTTGAGGTCAAATACGCCCACTTCCTGAAGTACCACGGAAAGATCCGACGTCATGACAGCGATCTCGGGGTTTATAGGCTCTCCCAACCCTCCGTCGACAAAGGCTACAAAGTCTCGCCACGGGGACTTTATCCCGTGAGAGACCTCGGTTTGGCCGTCTATAAACCTGGAGTGAAAGATCCTAACCTCCTTGTTGTCGTAGAGAACATAGGCGAAGAACTTTCCACCTTCCCCACCGTGTCCCAT
>JAQUTB010000044.1 GCA_028709985.1 Dethiosulfovibrio sp. | reverse complement strand
GGCTGTATGCTGAGAGGCTACAGGAGGCGTATAGTGGACCTGATACTCCAGTGTCAGGAGACCACCACGTTCATTCCGGCACTGGCACAGAAATTCGCGCTAAGCCCGGTGGAGGTATCGGTAAGACACTCAGAGAGGAAGAAGGGCGAGTCCAAATACGGCCTGTTCAGGCTGATCCGGCTCAACTTCGACCTCATGACCGGCTTCTCCATGGTCCCTCTTCAGGCAGTGACCATGACAGGCATAGCTGTGGCCCTCCTGAGCCTTATCTTCACCGTCATGCTGGTGCTGAGACGGATATTCCTGGGGCCCGAGGCCGAGGGAGTGTTCACCCTTTTCGCCATAAACTTCTTCCTCATGGGGATAACCATGATGTCGGTCGGCATAGGGGGAGAGTACGTGGGCAGGGTCTACCAGGAGGTAAGAAAACGGCCTAGGTACGTCATACGCCACGTCTACCAGGAGGAACAGGACGATGACTAGGCCCTCGACGGTGGTCTTCGCCTACAGCGAGGTCGGGTATCGCTGCCTTGAGACCCTTCTGGACCGAGGGGTCAACGTGACGGCGGTCATAACCTACAACGACAACCCCTCGGAGGAGATCTGGTTTAGATCCGTGGCGGAACTAGCCCGCTCCAGAGGGATCGAGCCGTGGCTGGACCTGGACCTGTCGGACAAAGAAACCTTCAAAGCCATAAAGGCGTTAAAGCCTAAGGTTATCTTTTCGTTCTACTACAGGGACCTCATACCGGATAAGGTGCTCAAGCTCGCAAAGCTGGGGGCCTTCAACATGCACGGATCCCTCCTCCCTCGCTACAGAGGTAGAGCCTGCATCAACTGGGCCGTGCTCAACGGAGAGACCGAGACAGGGGCGACCCTCCACAGGATGACCGAGAAAGCGGACAGAGGGAACATAGTCGATCAGGAGGTGGTGTCCATAGGGCAAGGAGACACAGCCAAGGACGTCTTTCTGAAGGTCGCCGACGCCGCCACGGAGATACTGGGCAGGAGCCTGGAATCAATAGAGTCGGGCGACGCCAAGGGAGTGCCCCAGGACGACACGCTGGCGACGGTGTTCGGGGGCAGGAAGCCCGAGGACGGCCTGATCCGGTGGGACCAGAGCAGCAAGCGGATATACGACCTCATAAGGGCGGTCACCCACCCCTATCCTGGGGCGTTCAGCTTCTTCGGCGACAAAAAAGTCCTTTTTTGGTGGGGAACCCCCATGGAGGGCACGTCTTTGGGCAAGCCCGGATCGGTCCTCTGCTTGAACCCCATGGTGGTGTCCACAGGAAAGGGGAACCTGGAGATACAGAAGGTGCAGTTCGAGGGAGAGCCCGAGTTGGACGGACCGTCTTTCGCAAAATCCTATTTGAGGCTGGGGGCCACCTTTACCGCTGAGCCTAAACCGGCCTGCCCGACGAATATATAGTTAAAAGTGGAGGGACATAGATGAAAATAGTTATACTTGGAGCAAACGGTTTTATAGGTTCCCATCTTATAGAGAGAATACTGGAGAAGACCGACTGGACTGTGACAGCCTTCGACCTGAGGGGAGACAACCTCCAGGGGCTGGGAGACCGGGTCTCGGTGAAACTGGGAGACCTGTACGACCAGGACGACTGGATTGAGGAGCAGATAAGCCGGTGCGACGTGGTTCTCCCCCTGGCAGGGATAGCAAAACCGGCCTATTACATAACCAACCCCCTCATGACCTTCGAGCTGGACTTCGAGCAGAACCTGAAGATCGTCAGGATGTGCGCAAAACACTCCAAACGGATCATTTTCCCCTCCACCTCGGAGGTATACGGCATGAGCTCCGGCGACACACTCCTGGAGGACGAGAGCCTGCTCATACAGGGCCCAATAAAGAACACCCGATGGATATACAGCTGCAGCAAGCAGATGATGGACCGGGTCATAACAGCCTACGGCCAGGAGAGAGGCCTTCCCTACACCCTCTTCAGGCCCTTCAACTGGATAGGCCCCAGGCTGGACACCTTCGACGACGCCAGGGACAGAAAGGCTCGCTCCATAACCCAGATGATATACGACGTGTCGGTGGGCCGTCCTATAACCCTGGTGGACGGTGGAGTCCAGAGACGGAGCTTCACCTATATAACCGACGGAGTGGACTGCCTCATCTCCATAATAGAGGACCGCAAGGGCGCGGCAAACGGCGAGATATTCAACATAGGCAACCCGGACAGCAACCACTCGATAAAGGCCCTGGCCCTGGAGATAGTGGAGGCAATGAAGGAGTTTCCCGCCTTCTCAAAATCCGCCGATGAGGCCACTTTAATAGAGCAGCCTTCCCAGTCCTATTACGGAAAGGGCTACGAGGACGTGCAGGACAGAAAGCCGTCCATCGCCAAGGCCATAGAGCTCCTTGATTGGCGTCCTCAGATAGGCTTCAAAGAAGCGGTCAGGAAGACAGTCCAGTACTATGCAAGTCGCCCTTAAAGTAGACGTAGACACCTTAAGGGGCTACATCGAGGGGGTCCCCAGGCTTTTGGACCTCTTCGACAGGACCGGGATAAGGGCGTCTTTTTTCTTCTCCTTCGGGCCGGACAACTCGGGCAAGGCCGTGAGGAGGATCTTCAGAAAGGGATTCCTTTCCAAGATGCTCCGAACCGACGCTCCGGGAACCTACGGCCTTAAGACCATGATGTACGGGACGCTCCTTCCTGCCCCTATGATAGTGCCCTCCAGGCCCTCGGTGTTCAGAGAGGCCCTCTCTCAGGGCCACGAGGTGGGACTTCACGCCTGGGACCATGTGGACTGGCAGGACAGGCTGGACTCAATGAGTCAAAGCGAGATGGAGGGTCAGTTCGACAGGGGCAGGGAGATGTACCGAAAGCTGACGGGGATCTATCCCCGTTCCTGCGCCGCCCCGGCCTGGAAGACCAACGACGCCAGCCTCGCCATGGAGGACCGAAAAGGCCTGCTCTACGCCAGCGACACCAGGGGGAGGGGGCCCTTCATTCCGATGGTCAAGGGCAAGCCCATGAGGACGATCCAGATACCCTCCACCCTCCCAACCATGGACGAAATACTGGGAAGGGACGGAGTGGACAGATATAACGTCTCAGACCGTTACTGCCACATGATGACCGATGGACTCAACGTCCACACGATCCACGCCGAGATGGAGGGGATGTCCATGCTGGGATCCATGGAAGAGCTCATAGCCAAGGTGAAAGGCAGGGGTGGGGTTTTCGTGACCCTGGAAGAGACAGCCAAGAGCCTTATGGTGGAGGATCTGCCCCTGTGTAATGTGGTACGGGGCTATCTTCCCGGGAGGGCTGGAAAGGTCTCCATCCAGGGGCCGAGGAGGAAAAACATATGAAAGTCTGTATGGTAGGGACGGGCTACGTCGGATTGGTAACAGGGGCCTGTCTGGCTGAGAGCGGAAACTACGTCCGGTGCGTCGATATAGACGTGGAGAAATGCTCCGCCCTTAATCGGGGAGAGATACCCATATACGAGCCTGGACTGGACGTCATGGTCCTAAGAAACGCCAGTCAGGGTAGGCTTCAGTTCACCACCGACATATCCTACGGCGTGGAGGACGCCGACTTCGTTTTCATAGCCGTTGGGACCCCTCCTGGCCCGGACGGCTCCGCGGACCTTTCCTTCGTGATGGAGGTAGCCAGGCAGATAGGCAGGACCTTGACCAATCCGACCACGGTGGTGACAAAGTCCACCGTCCCGGTGGGGACGACGGAGCAGATCCGGTCCATAATAAGGTCTGAGCTGGACGGAAGAGGCATCGACCTGGACTTCGACATCGCCTTCTGCCCCGAGTTTCTCCGAGAAGGATCGGCCATAGACGACTTCATGCACCCGGACAGGGTCGTGATAGGGGTCGAGACCGATAGGGCGAGAGAGCCTCTCGTAAGGCTTTTCTCCCCTCTGACGGGGGGAGAGAACTCCATATACTCCATGAGCATCCCCTCGGCAGAGCTGACCAAATACGCAGCCAACGCCATGCTGGCCACCAGGATAAGCTTCATGAACGAGCTATCCCGCTTCTGTGACGTATCGGGCGCTAACGTGGACGACGTGAAAAGGGGCATGGGGTCGGACAGCAGAATAGGCCCCAGGTTCCTCAACCCGGGCATAGGATACGGAGGGTCGTGTTTTCCAAAGGACGTGAAGGCCCTCATAGACTCCTCCAACAGAAAAGGAGTCAGGATGTCCCTTCTGGAGGCGGTGGAGGACATAAACCGATCCCAAAAGACCCTACCTGTAAGGTGGCTCAAGGAATCAGCTGGAGAGGACCTATCCAGGCTGACCGTGGCCATATGGGGGCTCAGCTTCAAACCCGAGACCGACGACATGAGGGAGGCCCCAGCTCTGGAGATAGTCAAAGAGCTAAAAGAGGCAGGAGCCACCATAAGAGCCTTCGACCCGGTGGCGATGGACAAAGCAAAAGAGATCTTAGGCGACTCGGTATCCTTCGGGGACGACTGCTACTCCATCCTGGACCAGGCCGACTGCCTCATAATAGTCACAGAGTGGCTCCTCTTTCGCGAGCCGGACTTCGACAGGGTTAAAAACCTCATGGCCAGGCCGCTGGTCCTGGACGGAAGAAACGTCTACGATCCCAAGGAGATGGAGGAGATGGGCTTCACTTACCGATCGGTAGGACGACCAAGGGGGTGATGGCATGGATATAGGCATAGACTTAGGAGGACACAAAATAGCTGGGGGCATCGTGGATGGTGGCGGTATAGTCGACAGGGTCAAGATACCCACACCTGAGTCACGCTACCCGAAGGACACCACCGACGCTCTAGAGTCAGCGGTCAGGGAGCTGGGCATCGATGGGGTCCGCTCCGTGGGGATAGGGCTTCCTGGGATGCTCTCTCGGGACAGAAGATCGGTCATAGGCCTTACAAACCTGCCACTATGGGAGAACTACCCCCTTGCGGATGTGCTAGAGGAGCGGCTCTCCCTGCCGGTATACCTGGAGAACGACGCCAACTGCGCAGCACTGGGGGAGATGAGGTCCGGCCAGGGAGCGGGACTGTCAGACTTCGTGATGCTGACCCTCGGGACCGGCATAGGAGGGGCCATAGTGTCGGGAGGCAGACTCCTGCTGGGACACAGGGGACTGGCAGGAGAGCTGGGGCATATGGCCCTCCTGCACAGAAAACCCTGCAAATGCGGAGGGATGGGACACGGAGAGACCCTGTTCTCCGCCGACCGGTTCGACGAAAGGTGCTTAGAGACCGGGGTCGCCTCGGTCCCTAAGCTGTGGAGCCTGAGGGAGGACCATCTTCACAGAGGTTTTTGGGAGGAGGCTCTGGAGGCCTTGGCCTGCATCGTGGTATCCTCCATCCACGCTCTGGACCCCCAGGCAGTGATCCTGTCAGGAGGGCTCTCAAACCTGCCGGGATTGGTAGCGGAGCTGAGTCCTCTGGTGGACTTGAGGCTCGCAAACCCCTTCCGCCCCGGGCCTCCCATACTCATATCGTCCCTAGGAGGGGACGGCCCGATCATAGGGGCAGCGTCGTTGGGTCGCACTCCCTGAGGTAGTGGGACAGGACGAAGCCGGGTGCGTTAGGCGACGCCAGAAGCGAATAGCACCCAAGGGCATGTATAAACTCAACTGGGTAGTCCATCTGGTTCCACACCGAAAAGCCCGATGATGCCAGCGAACCTATACCGACCCCGGCGTAGCTGCCGGGGTTTTTTGTGTCCCCCTCAGCCTGACTACAGGCTATGATATGGGGCCTTGAACCTGATGGAAAGGCCTTTGAGACCATATCAAGCACCCTGGATGGGGCGTTGCCGGCGCCGTATCCCAGTATGGCGAGGATCCTCTCGTCTCCGGTCAACCGCGGCACGAAGCCCGGGGTACAGACCATCCAGGACACCTGAGACACTACGTCCCTGGCTTTATCTGGATCGTAGGACAGGACCTTCTCCGAGAGAGGGGAGAGAGACGGAGCCATTGGCTTTCTCTCCACCTCCTGCCTACCCTTTCTGGCCCATTCTGGGTTGAAATAAAGAGGCTGACCGTTGGCCGCCACGTAGGCATCGGGATGGAGAGCCTGGGCCTTGTGGGCCCTGTTTCCCGGAATGAGCTTCCAGTTGCAGTATATCCAGACACCGGAGATATCGGAGCAGGCGACCTGAGAAGCTCCCCTGAGGTTTACCGTCACGTCCTCGGGCATATAGTCCAAAGTCAACTGGCTTCCGGTGAGTATAACCGGGACGTCCAGCCTGGGGAAACAGAGGCTCAGCCAGGCGGAGGTGTAGGCCATGGTGTCGGTCCCATGGAGGATAAGGATCCCGGTGGCCCCCTTCTGAAGTTCCTGGGATATCACCGACGCCATCTCCACCCAGTGCCCCGGGTCCAGGTCGGAGCTGTCCAGGCCAGGGACTCCCCAGGGCTCTTTGAAAACCACCTCCACGTTTCTGCCCTTGAAGGCCCCCTCGATATGCCCTCTGAGAGCGTCGGTGGCCCTAGCGTCGGGGAGCTTTCCTCCGTCCTCACCGAAGGCGCTGGCTATGGTTCCTCCGGTGAATATAACGGCTAATTTCCTCATAAGTTAATCCACGTCCCTTCTAAAAAGGGAAGGCCCAGGTGGACCTTCCCAATATGTTTACCTTTACTCCACCAACTGGTAGGATTTGGATCCCGCACCGCAGACCGGGCATTTCTCCGGCGCCGAGTTCTCCTCTATATGTCCGCACACGGTGCAGAGATAGTAATCCACAGGGGCTTTATCGGCCAGGTGCTCCAGGGCCTTTTTGTAGAGGGCCGCGTGGACCTTCTCCACCTCGTTGGCCATATTAAAGCCTGTGAGGGCCCTCTTCTCCCCTTCCGCCTCGGCATCGGCTATGAAGGCAGGGTACATCTCGGTGTACTCGTAAATCTCCCCTGCGAGGGCGTCCTTGAGATTAGCCTCTGTGTCTTTGATCTTTCCCATGTTGCGGTAGTGCATCTTGGCGTGAAGGGTCTCAGCAGCGGCGGCGGCCCTGAAGAGTTTGGCTACCGACGTATAGCCCTCTTTGTCCGCTACCTCGGAGTAGAAAAGGTATTTCCTGTTTGCCTGTGATTCCCCTGCAAAGGCCTCGGCCAGACCGGCCATGGTTTTTTCGCTCACATTGAACTCCCCCTTTGAAATGTGATCTATATACCTCTCGGGGCTATTATAGCACGACGAAAATAGGCTATACTCCATCGGTGGAAAGTATCCAAAAAAACGAGCCCAAAGGAGACATCACAAAATGAGATCAGCGCTTCCGGGAATGGAGTACGTTCCCATGACGATAACGATAGCCCTCTGGTCAGGGACATACATAGCGGGTAAGTTCGCTGTGACAGACCTGACCCCCTCCAGCCTCCTGCTCCTCCGCTACCTGGCGGCGTCGGCCATAATGATACCGGTGATGATGCTCTTCGAGCCCGGAAGGTGGAGGGTTGGGATGAAAGACTCGCTTCCACTGTTCGCCATCGGCCTGACTGGGATGTTCGGTAACAACATATTCTTCTTTCTTGCCCTCAAATATACCTCTGTGATGAACGCGTCCATCATCTTCGCCATAACCCCTTTCCTGACCGCCCTCTTGGCCGCCATGTTCGCCGGGGAGCCACTCGAGATGAAGAGGCTTGGGGCGATAGCCCTCGCTCTCTTCGGTGTGGTGCTCCTGCTGACAGGGGGGGATATCTCGGTTCTTACGACAATGGAGTTCAACAAAGGGGATCTCTACGAGGTGTTGGCGGCGCTCTGTGCGGCGTCCTACACGGTTATAGCCAAGAAGGTGGCATTTCGATACACCCCTCTGGTGGTGACAGGCTACGGCATGATATTCGCCGCATTGCTGGCTCTGCCCCTCGCCGCAACGGAGATGACCTACTCGACGTTTTCCGCCATAACGTCGAGAGGCTGGGCATCGCTGGTATATCTGGCTGTGTTGGCCTCCTGCGTGGCCTATCTTCTCCAGCAGGTCTCGGTGAAAAAGATAGGGGCCAACAGGACCGCCGCCTTCATAAACCTCTCCCCTGCCATGACCATAGCGCTGGCGGCCATCTTTTTAGGGGAGAGGATATCCATGATACAGGCCCTCAGCGCCGGAATCATAGTGGCAGGGGTAGCCCTGAACGCCGCGATCAAGCCCCGTCCAGAAGCGATCTGACGCAGAGGAGGTGGATCACCGGGACCCCTCTTCTTAGAAATCCACTGAGGAGTCCCTCCTCCGGCATACCGTCGAAGGGCTCCCTTGTAATCCCGTTTGGGAAAGCCGCCGCGGCCTCTCCGACACCGAAGGTCACGGCAGCCCCTCCAACTCCCACGAAACAGCCGATGCCCCTCTCTCCAGCCGCCTCAATGTAGAGCTCCATTCGACGGGAGACGCTGATGGAGAGGTCCTTCTCCATTATCAGCCGTCCCCCGAGCCTCCTGGCCTCGTCCATAAGGGCCCCTTCCCATTCGGGAAAGAGGGCCCCGTCGCCTCTGTCGCCACCGCCGCCAAGAGAAAACCCTATTAGTATCGAGTCCAACTGGGACGGTGAATAGAGGTATCTCACCATGTCCACGATAGTAGCCCCTGGGCGGTTGGCCCCGTACATGGAGGACCCTAAGGAGCATATGAGAAGGGGACGGAGCTCCATCGACTCGCAGGCGGCCAGAACAGACAGGAGCAGACCGGGAAAGGACCCGCTGGCTCCTATAGCAACTGCGTCTCCGGATATCAAGCCAAGCTGATGGAAGAAGTTCGACATGATCGCGGCAAAACGAGGATCAAGGGCCCTCTCCTTGTCGGTGATGTGCCCCAACGTGGTGGTTATGGAGGTGAACTCCTCCCCTATCAGGCCAAACCCCACGTCCTGCGACAGAACATCGATGTAGCTCTCCATGATAGAGGGTGCAGAGGGGCTCTCACCACAGTGAGCGATCGACGAGGCACAAAAGCCGCACAAAGCCAACAGAACGATAAGCCACAAAGGGCCCCCCTTTCGGGGGGCCCTTTTAACGGCTATATCGACGGGAGTAAAACTATCTCTCCAGAGGGCCATAGCCTATGAAATCGTTCCACC
>JAQUTB010000043.1 GCA_028709985.1 Dethiosulfovibrio sp. | reverse complement strand
ACCGCTCCGCCTGCGCCCTGTTTCGCCCAAACGTATTTTCGACCTGCCTGTTCCGTACGAACCGCCTCGGAGGGCACGTCCTGTGCCCCCTCGGCTTGGGGCGACGTCCTGTCGCCCCATTCGTACTCAAAGGCGGCATGTCGAAAATACGGGCTCAAATGGGCTTCGTCGGAGCGATCTCTCCGAGGATCAGCGTTTTTAGAGATCCCCTAAGACTATCCTTTTATCCCCGACCCTCCTGGTCACGCCTTTTCCGTCAAAATACTCTAAAAGAGGCAGTATGAACTTCCTGCTGCTGCCGGTTATGTCCCTCACTGAGGCGATAGTAATTCCTCCCTCCACCTCTTTAAGGACGGACAGGAGCCTCTTTTCGACCTCAGACGAGAAAAGAAAGGTCCCGTCCACCACGACGAAAAGCCCCATCCTCTTCAGATCGTCGATAAACTTGGAGAAGTTTTTTTTGTCCATTCCGAGGCTTTCCTGACACTGATCGAGGGTAGGAGGCTGAAAACCAGCTTCATCGCAGAGGGACTGGATCTTCGCCAAAGATCTGTTGAAGGCCTCGTTATCCTCCTTTTTGAATCCCTTAGCGGAGATAAATCCGTCTTTGTTGACGATAAGCCCTCTGGAGATCATATCGTCCACCATGGCCTTTCCGAGCTTTCTATCTCCGTCCTTGAACAGGCTGTTGACCAACTTGTCCATAGGGAGCCCATCCTGGTGGGGATTTTCATCGTGGAACAACTTCACCTGACCCGAGATTTGCCCTGCTATATCCCTCAACTCACCGGAGGAGAGAACCACGCCGTTGCCGACCTTGAAAAGGGCTATACCCTTGGGCTCCAGTGACACCAGGATATCGAGAAGGCCTTTTCTTGTCTCCTGAGTCTGGACTATCAGATCGTCAAACAAGATCCTGCCGTAAAAATCCACCAGGGACGCTATTCTGTCCTCTCTCGTCGTCACCGAAGCCAGCTTCGTCAGTCGCTCGACGGATGTCTCCCTGGATCGCCTGCCATGAGCCTTTCTGCCGTAGGGGGAAAGTATATCGCCTCCGCCTATGGTCCTGAGAGGGCTGTAAAACCGGATGACGTACTTCTGGCACAGGGATGCCACCACCGGCTCCTCCAGCACCAACTGCGCCACAGTCTCCTCCCCTGGTAGGAGCTCCTTCCTGTCCAAAAACGCCACCCTGCCTAGGACATCGGATGTCCCCATATGGACCCTGACCCTCTGCCAATGGGATATCCCATCCGATATCCCCGGAAGAGCCCTTAAAGACACGTCAAGACAGCTGGAGGAACGGAAAACTCCCGATGCACATACAACGTCTCCCCTGTTAAGCTGGTCCACCGAAAGACCTGCAAGGCTTATGGCAACCCTCTGACCAGCCTGAGCAGACTCCACCGTCGAGCGATGGACCTGGACGCTTCGGACCCGGCTTTCCAACTCCGCTGGGAGTATCTCAACCTCGTCCCCTTGGGAGATGGTCCCTCTATAGGCCGTTCCCGTTACGACAGTCCCGAAGCCTGCCACGGGGAATGTACGGTCTATGGGCATAAAAAAGGCTCCATCCCTCTCTCTGGGATGGACCACGTCCACCAGGTGTTCCATCTCGGCCAGGACCTTATCCAGGTTCATACCGGTCACGGACGAGGCTGGGATTATGGGTTTCCCGTCGAGAAAGGTTCCTTTCACCAGCTCCATTACATCCTCGGTAGCGAGGTCGATCATCTCGTCGTCGACCATATCAGCCTTGGACAGGACGACAAAACCGTCATTTATGCCTAGAAGCTCCAGTATATCCAGGTGCTCCCTGGTCTGTGGCATCACACCCTCGTCCGCCGCCACGACGAGGACAACCCCGTCAAGCCCGGAGGCTCCAGCCACCATCTGCCTTATAAACCTCTCGTGTCCCGGGACGTCTATGACGCTGATAACCCTCTCACTGGGAAGCGTGAGAGGGGCGAACCCCAGCTCTATGGTGATGCCTCTCTTACGCTCCTCCGACAACCTGTCGCAGTCCACCCCGGTAAGGGCCTTTACCAGGCTGGTTTTGCCGTGATCTATGTGCCCTGCGGTCCCTATGACCAGCGAAATTTCCCTCTTCATTTAAGATGTCCCCCCAATATCTCCACAAGGGCCTCTAAAACTGTACAGTCGTCGCCCTCCAACAAAGTCCTGCCGTGGATCAACAAAGCGCCGTCCCTGGCCCCAGCGATTATAGGCGTTCGAGAGGCCCTAAGACGCTCCTGAAGCGAGCCGGAACTTATGGAGTCAGACCGGATCGACACGGCAAAACCGGGAAGATCTGTTCCTGGATACGCCCCCCCTCCGACGGCATCAGGAACCTCCACCACGTCGATCGAGGCAGAGGGGATCCCCGATCGGAGAGAAGAGGCTAGAAGCTCGCATCTATTTTTGATATCCATTTGCCCCATGGACAACATTGCCACGGTCGGAATTTTGGCCGAAAGCCCTCTGACGTAGAGCCTCAGGGTCGCCTCCATAGCAGCTAAGGTCATCTTGTCGCATCTGAGGGCCCTGAGAAGAGGATAGGTCCTTATCCTGTCCACTAGATCTCTCTTTCCGACTATGCCACCGATCTGTGGACCGCCCAGGAGCTTATCCCCCGAGAAGGTCACCAGGTCCACTCCGGCCTGAAGACATCCCTTGACGGTTATCTCCCCCCCCAAACCGGAACCGGAGAGATCGGCCATAACCCCGCTCCCGAGGTCCTCCATAAAGATAACGCCCCTATCCCTGGCCAGAGCGGCAAGCTCCTCCCTGGAGACCTCCTTATGAAAGCCCACTATCTTGAAATTAGACGGGTGAACCTTCATAATCATGGCTGTGTCGTCGTCTATAGCCCCAGCGTAATCCCTTAGGTGTGTCCTGTTGGTGGTTCCAACCTCCACAAGTTTCGTCCCGGAAAAGGACATTATATCCGGTATCCTGAAAGATCCGCCTATCTCCACCAGCTCTCCCCTGGAGACCACAGCGGACCTGCCTGAGGAGAGGGCCGCTAGGCACAACAACACCGCACCTGCGTTGTTGTTGACCACCACAGCCGCCTCAGCGCCGGTTATACGGCAAAGCAGGGACTCTACGTGGGTGTTTCTCTGACCTCTCTCCCCTGCCTTAAGGTCGTACTCCAACGTGCTGTAGCCACGGGCGACCTCAGACACCGCGTCCACCGCCTCCTCGGCGAGGCAGGATCGCCCCAGGTTCGTGTGAACGACCACCCCTGTGGCGTTTATGACCGGTCTTAGGCTAGGGTATTTGAATGCGTTCATCCTCTCGTCGAGGAGAACGAAAAAATCGTCCTGACGAAAGGAGTCCATCGCACCGGACAGAATGGACCGTCTCAGGCCGTCCAATATGGACGAGCATAGATCCTTAAACATATCCCTATCCATAAGCGCCAGATATTCAGAACACCTTTCGTCGTTGAGGACCTTCTCCATCGAAGGTATCTCTCTTAGCAAAGAATTAAGGTTACTCAATACAACTCACCTTCCAGGCTATCAAAATATTTTATGTCGATGGAGATCGATGGATATAATCCCCGTCTTCTACCGTCCGGTAATGATATAATTTCTTCGTCGTTATGGAAAGGACCTCAAAAAAACCATCGATACGAGGGATCTCGCTCCTAGACCCCTACACGAATACAGGAGGTTTGGATCACGATGAATACAGTTGACGCCAGAGGTAAACAGTGTCCCCAGCCGGTTATGATGACCAAGAAAGTCATAGAGGAAGGGGCCAAAGAGGTAAAGGTCATTGTCGACAACCCTATAGCCGGCCAAAACGTCTCGAGGTTGCTCAAAAGCAAGGGGTTCGACGTCATCCTAGAGGCAGAAAACGACCTGGACATAGCCGTGACCGGAATGCTCGGAGAGAACGCCCCATCTGAGGAAAAACCCCTTCCAGCCGACTCCCCATCTGAATCCCCCAAGGCCGGGAAAGATCGCATAGCGATCCTCATATCCAGGGACATACTGGGAGGAGCGGACAGAGAGCTTGGAGAGGTACTCATAAAAGGCTTCCTCGGCACGGTGCATCAGCTAGACCATCAGATCCTACCACAAACCGTGGCTTTCATGAACGAGGGAGTGAGACTGGCCCTAAAGGACAGCTCAACCTGCGAGAGCCTGATCGAGCTGGAGAAAAAAGGATGCAGGATACTGGTATGTGGCACCTGCGTCAACCATTTCGGCATAACCGATAACGTCGGTGTCGGGGAGATATCCAATATGTTCGATATCACGGAGGCCCTTCTGAAGGCCGACAAAATCCTCTCTCTCTAAAAACTGGCCTGGCGCAAAATAAAAGACGTAAGAGGAGACAGGACAAAGGTCCGTCTCCTCTTACGTCTTTTGCCTATAAACCTCTCAGGTTCCTGCCGGAGAAGATCTCTAACATCTCCGACTTTATCTTATCGGTTATGATCTTTCTCTTCGACGGCCTTATATCCTCGGCGCTGACGTGAAACAGGTAATCGTCCAAGTCGAAATCCCTGAGCATCATCCTGGTACAGAAGAGATTCTCCTGGTAGACGTTGACGTCGTACATGTTGTAGCGATATCTGGTGTCTTTGGAGATAAAGTCCTGTATTGAGTTTATCTCGTGATCGATAAAGTACTTGTTGCCCTCCACGTCCCTGGTGAATCCCCTGACCCTGTAGTCTATACAGGCTATGTCTGGATTGAACCGATGGAGCAGATAGTTTAGGGCCCTTAAAGGGGATATCCTCCCACAGGTCGAGACGTCTATATCCGCCCTAAAGGTGCTTATGCCGTTGTCAGGGTGCTGTTCAGGGTAGGTGTGGACGGTTATATGGCTCTTGTCCAGATGTCCCACGACCGTGTCGGGAAGGGGTCCAGGCGTCGCCTGCTCCCGCTCCGACTCGCTGCCCCTCAGCTCCGGCGGAACCGGCTCCTCCGCTATCAGGATTGTGACGCTGGCCCCCTGGGGCTCGTAATCCTGCTTCGCTACGTTGAGCACGGTCGCCCCTATTATGTCCGCAACGTCGCAGAGAATGGACGTCACCCTATCGGCGGAATACTCGTCGTCTATGTATTTTATGTACTCCCTACGCTCCACCAGGCTCTGAGCGTAACAGATATCGTAAAAGTTAAAACACAAACTCTTGGTCAGATTGTTGAAACCGTAAAGCTTTATCCTGTCTTCCATCGAGTACCTCCCTAAGACGAGAAAAATCGACGCTGAAACGCCGTCATCCTAAACCATCAACGACCGCAGAGGCCACTTAATCTAAAAAAGCCTCAATCCGAGACCGGTACGACGATTCTTCCTCACTCTGTCGGGAACGAAAGAGGCCTCCATCTTCCTCTCCGTCCATCTGGCTAGACGGATAAAGGGATACCCCAGTAGAAAGTAGATAGCGGCTACGATAATCCCCGTGCCAAAATAGTCGTAATAGGTAGTGGCTATCTGTCCGTATGCTTTGGTGAGATCCACCAAGGTGATGACCGAGACCAACGATGAATCCTTCAGCAGCGATATAAAGTCGTTCGTCACAGGGGGGAGGACCATCCTGACCGCCTGTGGGACGACCACGTGCCTTAGGGCCTCCCTTCTGGTCATGCCGAGCCCCAAGGCCGCCTCCATCTGTCCCACCGGGACGGACATGAGCCCAGCCCTGTATATCTCGGCCTCGTAGGCGGCGTAGTTCATACCAAGGCCGATGACTCTAGCCATGAAGGGACTGAGCTTAACGCCTATGTTAGGAAGACCGTAGAAGATAAAGAACAGCTGTATCAGCACAGGGGTTCCTCTGACTATCTCGACGTACCACATGGACAAAGTCGACAGTGGGGCGGGACCGAACACCCGAACGAGAGCCAGCATAAGGCCGAATATAACCGCCAGGACCATCGATGCCACCGACACCTTCATGGTCGTCAAGGCGGCGGTCCCAAGCTTAGGCATGAAGGAGGAATACCTCTTTACCCTGTCCATCAGGGAGAAAGACGGCCTATGGGACTCGATCCACTTGTCATACATGACTGGTTGGGTCTTGACCGGGCCGAGATCGTGAAACTCCTCGGCCACCATGGGATTCCACAGATTCCACCGCTCCAGTATGGACCTCAGCTTCCCGCTGTCCCGTAAAGACGTCACAGCGCTGTTTATCAGGTCCAAAAGCTCCGGGTTGTCCTTGGGAACCGCTATACCGTACTCGATCTTCCCTATTGGTGGGCCTACGAACTTAACCTCTCTCATAGGTCCGCCGTAATAGAGGGCGATAGGGGCGTCGAACAAAGTGCCGTCCAACCTCCCGTTTACCAGATCGGTGTAGGCATTTATCTCATCCTCGTAGGTCCTTATCTCGACGTCCCCAAGGGTTTCCAGGACATACTGAGAATAGGACTGCTTAAGGGTTCCCATCACCCTTCCCTTACAGTCATCCAACTCGACTATATCGAAGTTGTCCCTTCTGACCGCTATCTGTAGATGGGTGACGTAATAGGGCATGGAAAAATCGACCACGTCCTGATGCTCCGGGGTTATCTCCAGGCCGTCTATGGAGACATCGTAAAGCCGTCTCTCCAGGCCTGGGATAAGGTTATCCCAGCCGTTTTGGACGAAGATCGGCTTCATCCCCATGTGTGAGGCTATGGCCTCGATTATCTCCACCTCGTATCCGACGAGACTGTTCATATCGTCAGGATCTTGGTACATATAGGGAGCTCCGCCCTCGGTATCCCCACCCCACCTGAGCTCTCCAGGTTGGGTGGTAACGGACGCGAAGGAGGGAAAAGAGCAAGAGAGAAAAGCCAGTATAAGCAGAAGACGAACCATCATATCACCCCCGCTAGATGACGGAGAAAGTCCCTGGTCCTGTCGTTTCTTGGGTTGGAGAATATCTCGTCCCCGTCGGCGACCTCGACTATCTCCCCCTGGTCCATGAAGACCACGTAGTCCGACGCGTCCCTGGCGAAGTGCATGGCATGGGTCACCACCACCTGGGTCATACCCTCCGAGTCGAGATCCCTCATAACCTGAAGGACCTCCCCGACAAGCTCTGGATCCAGAGCTGACGTAGGCTCGTCGTACAACATCACCTTAGGGGCCATAGCCAGGGATCGGGCTATAGCGGCCCTCTGGGCCTGACCGCCGGAAAGGGTGACCGGGTATCGGTTGGAATAGTCCTTAAGGCCAACCTTATCCAACAGCCTTAAAGCGATACCCTCCGCCTCGTCCTTGGGGATCTTTTTCACCACCATAGGGGCAAGCATAACGTTCTCAAGGACCGTCTTATGTGGAAACAGGTTGAATCCCTGAAAAACTATGCCGACCTCCTTCCTCATCTCGTGGGCCGCCTCCAAAAAGGAGCGAGTTATCGCCTGGTCCGACGACGACCGAGACAGGGTTACCCCCGCTATCTCGATCCTGCCGGAATCCAGCAACTCAAGCCCGTTAAGACACCTGAGGAAGGTGGACTTGCCACAGCCGGATGGCCCGATGATCGACACCAGGTCACCCTCTTTTATGGTGATCGACACACCCTTTAAAACGTGCTCGTCTTCAAACCTCTTGTGGAGATCCTCCACAGCGATGAGGACCTCGCTGCTCTTTTCCAATTCCCTCTCACTCTCCTTGAATTCAACGATTTTCCCCTACGGGGAACAGGCCGTAGTATGACATAAAAAAGAGAATCCATAAAGGGGCAACGGGGAAATACCCCAGAAAAGACGTCTATCGCCCGCCATCGCGGCTGTTTAATACCTAAAGAGATTTATGCAGGGCAACGACCCATCCCGAGGGGGAAACGTAGCGAACCTCGCAGGGAATCTCTCGCCCGGTCACGTCGTGGATCACCCTTCGGACGACCCTGATCAGGGACATCACGTCCACGGAGGTCGCCTCGCCCAGGTTAACTATAAAGTTTGCGTGCTTCTCGCTGACCTTAGCATCCCCAATCCTGAGTCCCTTGAGGCCGCACGTCTCCACGACCTTGCCAGGAGGCCCCCATTCCCTATGTATCTCGGGATCGTTGCTGAAGACGGACCCGCAGTTGGGCAAGGAAAGGGGGAACTTGGCCTTCCTCTCCTTTAAAACCTGGACCATCTCCTCCCTGACCGGAACGGAGCTCGACCGCTTCAAGGACAGCTGAGCCTCAAGGACGACCTTAGAGCTGTCCTGGAAACAGGAACTCCTGTAGGAGAAGCCGCAACCCGAGCCATCCAGCCTGTGGACGGTCCCTTCTCGGTCCATATAGGTCACCCAGTCCACGACCTGGCCTATATTCTGCCTCAAGCTGCCACCGTTCATGGCGATAACCCCACCTAAGGTCCCTGGAATGCCGACCATATGCTCGAGACCGGACAGGCCTAAAGACGCCGACCGCCGGGCCAGTGATGGAATCCAGACCCCGGCACAGCCTCTTACCGTCTCGCCGTCGAAGGAAACCTGGGAAAATGCCCTCCCCAGCTTTATCACCGCTCCCCTTACCCCTTGATCGTCGAAAAGAAGGTTGGACCCTCTGCCGATCACCACCCAGGGCAGGCCTCGTTCGTTCAGGATCTCGACCGTCAGACGAATCTCCTCAACCGATCGAGGCTCTATAAACAGGTCCGCCAGCCCACCGATCCTCCATGTACAGTGACGCTTAAGGCTTTCTCCCTCTACGACTGGGACCTCTGCGGCCAGAAGGCGACTTAACGCTTTTTTCAACTTTATCCCTCCTAACAGAACCGGAACCTTTTGTAGGCCTCACCAGACAGGTCGCTCCAAACCCTATCAGATCCTCCCTGCCGCACATTTTTAGAGCCTCCAGGACGAGATCCCGGTTTTCCGGCCTGTTGTACTGGAGAAGGGCCCTCTGGAGCGCCTTTTCATGGCCGTTCTTGGCGACGAAAAGGCCCTTGCCGGTTGAGGGATCCATCTCGGTATAGTACATACAGGTCGATAGGCTTCCTGGCGTGGGGATAAAGTCCTGAACGTGATCGGGCACATGTCCCAAATCCCTCAGGAACTCCGCCAAGGAGATAGCGTCCTCCAGAGTGGCCCCTGGATGGCTGGATATGAGATAGGGAATTAAATACTGCTTTTTATTTAGACTAGAATTTATCTTATCAAAGAGAGACTTGAACTTTAAAAAAACCTCTATGCGCGGCTTTCCCATAAGGGACAGTACCGACGGAGAGCAGTGCTCCGGGGCGACCTTGAGTATACCGCTGACGTGATCTCGGC
>JAQUTB010000042.1 GCA_028709985.1 Dethiosulfovibrio sp. | reverse complement strand
ACAGATTTCTCCGCCAAGAAGTCGGCTACTAAATGCCCCTCGGTGCAGTGTTCGATAGTGTAGGGGACCTCAAACTCCTCCGCAACCCTTATGGCGGTGCAGATATCGTCGGCCCTGTGGGCGTGTACGCTTAAAGGGATCTTGCCCTCTATAACCATGGCCATCTGCTCCATTGCAAGGTCCCTCTTGAACGGCTTGCCGTCGGCCTCCTTATCGGATCTTTCCGCAATATAGGACTGGGCGTCCGACAGTGCCTTCCTCAGGCATGCAGCGCATCCCATCCTGGTAGAGGGGAGGCCGTTTTTTCCCTGGAAGGTCCTTATGGGATTCTCTCCTAACGCGGCCTTCATGGAGGAAGGAGCTACGACGATCATCCGATCCACGACGCTTCCGACACTCTTTATGATCGCCCCCGTTCCACCGACCACGTCGGCGCTGCCAGGAAGGGTCTGGACCGTGGTCACACCACCCATCCTGGCTTCCTCGAAACCTGGATCACCAGGGTATAGCGAGTCCACTATCCTGAGCTCAGGAAGGACCGACGCGGAACGATCGTTGTGATCGTAGAACTCCGCAGGGGAGCCCTCGGTGGAGACGCCAAGATGGGTATGGGCGTCGATCAGGCCGGGGGAGAGAAATTTTTCCCTCCCATCGATGATCTCGGTCCCATCCGGAATCTCCGTCGCTCCTACCGATTGGATCTTTCCGTCTTTAAGGATAACCGTGGCTCCGACGAGGTCCTCCCCTGAGACAGTTATAACCGTTGCGTTGACTATAGCCTTCATCATACAAAACCACCTCTCACACTAAAGGACAGGACCGGAGAAGATCACCGGCCCTGTTCACTGATTACTTAGAGGTCTTCCATACCACCGAGAGATCGCAGGTATCGGGTCCGGCACTGTGGAGGACAAGCCCTTTAACACTGTCGTTCCAGGCCATGCTGGACGTGTAGTTGAACAGGAAAAGCCACGGGGCGTCGTCCACTATGATCTGCTCCGCCTCGTTGTAGAGGGCCATCCTGGCCTTGGGATTGGTCTCGGCCCTGGCCCTCTCCAGAAGGTCATCCACCTTCTCGTTCTTGTAACGAACCCTGTTGCCCTTTCCACCCCAGTTTGAGGAATGAAGGAGGTCGTAGAGGAAACTATCCGGATCGGGGGAGGCGATCCAACCGAGTCGGAATATCTCGAACTCGCCTCTGGCTATGGTGTCCAAGTGTACTCCCCAATCGACCACGCTTATCTCCATCTCCACACCGATATCGCTCATCTGAGCCTGGATGGCCTCTCCCAACATCCTGTGCCTCTGGTCGTTGTTGATCTGGAGCACGGTCTTGAACCCGTTGGGATAACCGGCCTCGGCCAGAAGGGCCTTTGCTTTCTCGGGATCGTAATTGTAGCCCTTTATCGGCTTTTCGTAATGGAAGAATCCAGGAGGAGTCACCCCATCCGCCGGTACGTAGCGACCATTTATGACGAGTTCGTTAAGAGCCTCTCTGTTTATGGCGTAGTTCAGGGCCTTTCTAAGGGTCGGATTATCTCCAAATGGAGGCCTCATAAGGTTGAAGCCATAGTAATATACGCCTGTCCAGGGTTTTTCGACCAGAAGGCCCTTGGAGCCGTAGGTCTCCTTGACGTCCTCGTAAAAGGCGTCCGGTATGTCGGGCATAACGTCCACGTTACCCTTTTTGAACTCCATATAGGCTATGGCGTTGTCTGGGATTATGACGTACTCCACGCTATCCAGGTATGGAAGGGCATTTCCCTTCTCGTCCTTAGCCCAATAATCGGGGTTCCGCTTCATGATATATTTGCTGTCGTGGGACCAGCTGCTGAAGGCAAAGGGGCCAGTTCCCACAGGATGGAAGACGAAGTCCTTGCCCCATTTCTCACAGTCTTCCTTTGGGACTACGACGAAATAGGCCTGCGTCAGGTTTATGAGGAACGGCACAAAAGGCTTGGACAGGGTGAATTTAACCGTGTGGTCGTCCAGAATCTCTATGCCTTCCCAGCTCCCGGACTTTCCGTCCAGAAAATCCTGATAGCCCAGTATTGACTCAAGCCTGGTCATCCTGGGAGAGTTAATCTTGAGATGACGCTCGAAGGAGTACTTTACGTCGGACGCCACCATCTCCCTGCCTCCGTTTAGCGTTGGCTCGCCACCTGCCTCTTTTTGGAAATGGACCCCCTTACGGAGATGAAAGGTCCACTGGGTTGCGTCGTCGTTGACTTCCCAGCTCTCGGCCAGGCCAGGCAGGATCTCCATGGTGTCTGGATCGCTCTTTACCAGTCCCTCAGCGTACTTGAATATGAGCATGGTCGAAGTTGTATCGGTGGCTTGGGCTGGATCGGGCCTCGGTGGGTCGGATACGATCCTCCACCTCAAGGTTCCCCCATAAGTGCCGGTATCGGCCGCCATGGACACCGAGGAAAAGATAAAGACGCACGCGCAGGCTAAAAGCCCCAAAACGACGGATCTCCTCATAATTGGACATTACTCCCTAGCTAAAAGATAATGGACTCACTGTTGAATACATTATCATATTTTCCTGACAAAGCCAAGGGCCCGAAGTCGCACTTCTTGGATTACATAGAACTATAGGACAGGTCTAAAGGTTAAAAGCAGCCCCGGCCCTTAAAAGGGCCGGGGCTGCTTTTAACCTAAAATATATTCGAGACAGGTCCTGACGCCGAAGGAGCTAGCTCCTTTTCCGTAGCAGTCGAACTCCTTGTCGTAGAAGTCCACACCAGCTATATCAAGATGAGCCCAAGGTATCTCCGGCTTTACGAACTCCTTTAGGAACATGCCGGCGGTGATTGTCCCTCCACCAGGTCCACCGGAGTTGAGCAGGTCCGCCACAGGAGAGTCGATCTGCTCCCTGAGCTTCTCGTCGTCCATGGTAAAACGATGGTATCTCTCCCCCGCTTTGGCCCCTGCCGCAGCTATCTCCTGGCTCAATCCATCGTGATCGGAGATGAGCCCGGCGGTGTAGTTGCCCAAAGCCGTGGCGACGGCTCCTGTAAGGGTCGCCATGTCCACTATTGCCTCCACGTCCAGCTCGGAGGCGTAGGAAAGGGTATCAGCCAGGGTGACCCGACCCTCCGCGTCTGTGTTGACTATCTCTATGGTCTTGCCGTTTCTGGCCCTCACTATATCGTCAGGACGGTACGCCGCTCCGTCCGGCATGTTCTCGACCGCACCGACTATTCCGTGAACCTCTACGTCAGGCTTCAGGATTGAGACTGCCTCCATGATGGCGAGGACGTTGCAGGCCCCTGTCTTGTCGCACTTCATTGTCCTGATGCCTTCCCTGCCCTTTATGCAAAGTCCGCCGCTATCGAAGGTCACTCCCTTGCCGACGAAGGCCAGCTTCTTCTTAGGCGTTCCAGCCGGACGGTAGACCATGTGGATGAACCGAGGGGGATTTTGGGATCCCTTGCCGACGTGCCAGAGAGCGGACATCCGCTCCTCCTGGATCTTGACCTCGTCCCACACCGTGCAGTCGAGGCCCCCTTCTTTGGCTATCCTCTGGGCCTCCTCCGCAAGGGTCTGAGGGGTTATGTCGTTTCCTGGCCTGTTCGCCAGGTCTCTGGAGACGATCTGCGCCCTGCCGAGGACCTTTCCTCTCGAAAGCCCCTCTTCAACTCCGTCTTTAAGGTAAAGTTTTTCGACCGAGACCACTGCGTCCCCTTCCTTAGGCTGACGATATCGATCAAATCGGTAGTCGCCGATAACAGCTCCCTCGGCCACAGCGGAGCTTATAGCCTGGTCGGGAGCGACCGGGAGCACCACGGCAAGGTCGGAGATCCCGAGTTTGGAGACCTTCCTGACAGTCTCAGCAACGGCATTGCGGAAGGTCGACTGGGACGCCTTGTCCTTGTCCCCCAGTCCCACGAGAAACAGCTCGTTAACCGCTCCTTCCATGGGGTAGCGGAAGAACTCCCCTTTTTTGCCCTTGGCCTTGAAAAGGTCGAATGCCCTAGAAGACGCTCCGTCCAGCACCAACACAGGATCAACCCCGGCAAAGCAGTGCACCGCCACCGCCTTGCAGGGAACGTTCCCAGAAAAACTCATCAAATCCATAAACGTCACCTCCGAGATATGTATCCATTTACATGTCCAGTATAGCACCAAAAAAACCTAAAAAAAGGCCCCCATCAGGGGGCCTTTAAGTTGTTATCTACTTATCCATCCAGACCACTGACAGGTCGGTGATGTAGTCTCCCATGGAGGGGAGGTAAACGTTCTTGAACTCTTTGTTATGGACAAGGCTGGTGGTGTAGTGGAACAGGAATATCCAAGGGGCATCGTCCACTATCTGCTGCTCTGCCTTATGGTAGAGTTCGACCCTCTTATCCCAGTTGGTCTCGGAACGGGCAGCTCTCAGCCACTCGTCCACCTGAGGATTGGAGTAGCGGGAGTAGTTCCCCTTGGAGCCTATGTTGGAGGAATCGAGAAGCACGAAAAGGAAGTTATCCGGATCGGGATAGTCGACGACCCAGGCCATACGGAACATCTCGAACTCTCCTCTGGAGCATGCGTCCAGATGGGTTCCCCAGTCCTGAACCTTGAGGTTCAGTTTTATGCCAAGATCGGCGACCTGAGCCTGGATGGCCTCGGCGATGGATCTATGCCTGGGGTTGTTGTTGTACATCAGGGTAAGCTCGACTCCGTCGGGATAACCAGCCTCTTTGAGGAGCTCTTTGGCCTTGGCGGGATCGAAGGAGTACCCCTTAAGAGCAGGGTTGTAACCGGGCATACCAGGAGGCAGTATTCCAGCGGCTGGGCCGTAGCGGCCGTTTATGACGAGCTCGCTGATAGCCTCTCTGTTGACGGCGTAGTTAAGGGCCTGACGGAGCTTCTTGTTGCTCTTGAAGGGCTCCTCGGCGTTGTTGAAGCCGTAGTAGTAGGTTCCCATGTGAGGACGCTCCTGGAACAGGCCACCCTCGGAATAGTTCTGCTTGATCTCCTCGTAGAACTCGTCGGGAACATCCTGAAGTATGCCGATGTTGCCCTTCTTGAACTCAAGGTAGGCAACGCTGTTGTCGGGTATGACCCTGTAGACTATCTCGTCAAGATAGGGAAGGGCCTTTCCGTCGGCATCCTTCTTCCAGTAGTCGGGGTTCTTGGCTATAACCATCTCGTTATCGTGGTCCCACTTCTTGAGCAGGAAGGGACCGGTTCCCACGGGATGGAAGTTGAAGTCCTTGCCCCATTTCTCGGCGTCTTCCTTGGGGACGACGGCGAAGGCGTTGTAGGCCAGGATGGACAGGAAAGGAGCGAAGGAATAGTCAAGGGTGAACCTAAGGGTGTAGTCGTCCACAACCTCTATCCCAGCCCACTCATCGACCTTTTTGTCGGAGAAATCCTTGTAGCCCTTGATCTGCTCGACAAAGTAAGCCCTTGGGGAGTTCTCCTTGACGAGTCTCTCGAAGGTATACTTGAAGTCGTGGGCAGTGACCTCTCTGCCACCGCTGAGGGTCGGTTCCCCCTCGCAGGTCTTGTGGAACTTGACTCCCTTACGAAGGTGGAAGGTCCACACTGTGGCGTCGTCGTTGACGTCCCAGCTCTCGGCTAACTCAGGGAGAACGCCATCGCCATCGGGATGGTATCCGACCAACCCCTGGAAGACCATGTTGAGAGCTCGACTGGACGTGGTATCGGTGGAAAAAGCCGGGTCCATCTTAGGTGGGTCATTTACCAATCGCCACACCAGCGAGCCGCCGTAAACCGGGCCCTCAGCCGCAAAAGCGGCCCCTACGACGCAGATCGACAACGCCGCGGCTAGGGCTGCTACCCTACAGAAACTCTTCATTCGCAAGTACACCTCCTGTGAATTATCGCCTCGGGCTATTTGTATACTTAGGAAACGGACGAGGCCTATCCGTTCACTATTTGATCATACCACATCGGTCAAGCGGATGAAACAAAAAAACTATCGAATGGCAAGAGTTCTCCTGTGAAGGTATAATAGCCTAGTCCGTCCCGTATGGGATAGGAAAACAGCAAGAGGAGGATTTTTTGATGCAGAGCGTTACCGATTTACTTCTTAACAACCCCTTCATCCAGGGACTTGTGCTGGGACTAGCCATAGCCTTGATCTTCTGGCTTCAGGGTATCGCCAAAAACGGAAAGCTGAACAAGGAGGTCTCTCGCCTCAGGGAGGGAATGAACGCACAGATCTCCACAGCGGCCCAGAACAACGCCCTCTACATCAGGGAAAACGAGGAGATGAAGAAAAAGCTGGCGACCATGGAGATGACCTTATCGACCCTTTCGCAAAAGCCCAAAAGGGCCGAGCTTAAGACCCTTTACGTCTACGATAAGGCCATCCACCTCATGTACGCCAGGACACCGGGCTTCGCCACGGCATGGGAGAGCGTCCTGAGGGAAGCGGAGCAGGAGATAGCCAAGTCAGAATCGGGGTTCATCCCCCTTATGAAAAAGGTCTTCCACCCATCCCTCTCGGCAAAGACCGAGGTGGACGAAACCGTGGTCGACGCAGAGCCTGAACAGAGTGCCAACTGACCCTCTTAGGGTGACAGGAGGAGGGGAGACCCTCCTCCTGTTCTTTTATAAGCGTATAAGGGAGGTGCAGAATTGAGAAAACGACTATCACATTTTCTTGCTATGACTGTAATAGCTACGTCCATCCTTGCGCCCATATCAGGCATATCGGAGGCCCAGGGAATCGCCCTTCCTTGGAAAAAAGAACACGTGGACGCACTAAGGGTCTTTCAGTTTTTGAACTACATCGACTTCGGACTCGCAGAGGCCATAGAGACAGGGGACGCCCTGGTCCTGGCCAGACAGTACGACACCCTAGCAGGCAACCTGGACATAGCCATAATAAGAGACGAGCAGGTAATAAGCGTCATAGAGGCGCTGGGCAAGCAGGTTGACCGCACCGAGACGGACAGGCTCACACAGCAGGTGGAGCAGATATTCTCGTCCAGGTTTTATGACGGGATATACAGGTCAACATCCACGGCAATTACCACGGAGGACGCGATCTTAAAGCAGGCCACTGCCTTCGGAGCCCCTTGGTACGATTACAGAAGACACAGGGATCAGTACACCGAGGTAATGAGGGGAAAAATATCCCTTACCGACGGACAGATCCGCCAGCTGACCGAGATAAGAAAGGACATGCTCAGGATCTCCTGGGAGCTGTTCGGTAAATACGACGTAGGCAAGGACGAGAGGCTCAGCGAGGGGGAGATGGATCGGTTCGTATCCGTTATCGACCAGGAGGACCCAGAGCTCAGGATAAGACAGCTAAAGAGGCTTCAAAAGGACCAGCCAGCGTTCGAATCATTTCCACCTTTTTGGTTTTATTCCGGGATGGCCGAGATAGAGGGGAACGGAGACAGAGGCTACGCGATTATGTGTCTTGACAGATACGCATCGTCCTACCGGGAGATTTTCAAAAAAGACCCCCTTCTGGCCATGGCCTCTATGGCAAGGTTGGCTATGACCCCAAAGGACAACAGGGTGCAGAGGCTGAGAAGCCTGGATCACATGAGGGCAAATTGTCAGTCGTCGGACTGGCAATACTACCTGTTGGCATCGATTGTTCAGGCTGAGATGGGGATGATCCCACAGGCTAAAGAGGATCTCCAGAGGAACATCGACAACGGCTATCAAGTGTCCCTTTGCAGCAGGATTATGGGATCAATCCTGCTTTCCGCAAGGGATATCAGGGGATTCAGACAGACTATTTCCTCTCTCATATCGGACGAAAGGGTCAAGACCGGAGATATACTGTCCCTGGCATCAAGATGCGAGACAGATGACTGCGAAACCTGGCTCAAGGATCAGGTCTCCAGGATAAGCCTCTCCGTGGCTGGGTCGGACGAGAAATGCGTAAGGATGGAGATACCGGTCGATTGGATCGACTATCCATGCTCCATGGATCTCTCAGTCACGTGGTCTGACGACGTTTCGGGATGGGAAAGCAACCTCACATCTACAGCCATTGCGGTCCTGCCCAAGGGAAAAGACGACGATATGAACAGGCTTATAGAGACCCCCACATTACAGGAGGATCCTGGCCTTCCAGTGAAGCTAACCGCCACACTGGTTCACCCGCTGTTCTCGGTCGAGACAGGTTGGACATTGCTACATCCCGAGGAGGGCCTCACGAGAGATCTCTTCATAGGGCTTGGAAAGGCCTTTCCATTCTATCGGCCGGTTCTGGGTAAATACAGGTTAGAGTGGTTTTCCGTCTCAGGCGGCAAAATCCACCGAGACGAAAGGCCCCAAGAAACAGAGGCCCCCGTCGCTGTAGAGGAAAAGGGAAAAGAAAGCCCCGTTCCTCAGGTTGAGGAGCGACCGACATCCGATGACGTAAAGACGCCCCCTGAATCAGAGGACGTCCCAGCGCAAAAACCCATATCGGAGGATCAGATCACTTAAACCAGCGGTCATAGAGGGCCTTTCTGTTGGAGACCACGACCCTATCCACCAGTGTTTTCAGGTCTTTCGACCCTTTAGGGAGGACCACTCCGTATCGCTCGGTGGTTATCATGCCGTCGATAGCCACCAGCTCGGGGTGGTCCCTCTCCGCCGTTATAACCACCGTGGCGTCGGACAGGGTTCCATCGACCTTTCCGTCCAGGAGGGCCTGAACTGTCTGGGCGGGGGTCTCAAACACAACTGTCTGGGCGGACAGGTCGGACTTTACCGAGTCGTAGCCGGTGGAGCCGGCCATTACCGCCAGTGTCTTGCCCTCCAGGTCCAGAGGGTTGTCGTACCCCGAGTCCCGCCTCACCAGTAACTTCTGGCCGGTGTAGAAATACCACTGGGAGAAGTCACAGGCCCTCGCCCTGCTCTCCTTTATGGTAATTATCGATATGGCCATGTCGAAGCGGCTCCAGGGATAGCTGCTGTACCAGGAAAGGGCTATAAGGCCGTCCCAGGGAACCCTCACGAACCGGACCTTGACCCCTATTTCCTCCGCTATAAGCCTCCCTAGATCGACGTCCAACCCCACCAGCTCGCCGTCTTTCTCGAAGAAAAAAGGCTCGCACTCGAAATCCGCTACAGCGACCACAAGCTCTCCTTTTTTGATTATCTCCTCCAGCTTGTCCACCGCCCCCAGAGAAGGCGAGGCGCAAAGAACCGACAGGATCACGACGGATAACAGGACTCTACCTAAACGAACGAACTTCATAACACATCAATCTCCTTCCCTACTACCACTTTAGACCGGCAATAAAAATCACGAGGATGCACACAGGGGCTATAGACCGAAGTATGAACATCCAGAGTTTTTTATGCCTGAAGGGGACAGCACCGCCACCGGTTATACCGTCGAACCCGGCGGAATAGGCCACCCAGCCCATAAATATGGCGGTGAGAAACCCTCCTGCTGGCATCAGCAGATTGGAGGCGAAGAAGTCGGCGACGTCCAAAAAGGAGACACCGAAGACGTTTATGGTCACAGCCCCTTGGGACAGAGCCGACGGTATGCCTACGACTGAGATAAGCACCCCCAGCAGAATAGTGGCCTTCTTTCTGTCCCAACCTAAGCTATCGATCATGTAGGAGAC
>JAQUTB010000041.1 GCA_028709985.1 Dethiosulfovibrio sp. | reverse complement strand
GGAGGAAGGAGCATCACCCTTCGCCCTGAACTGACCGCGTCTATGGTTCGAAGCTACCTGGAGCATAATATGTCTGGAGGTCAACAGCCGGTGAAGCTGTGGGAGGTTGGCCCCATGTTTCGGTACGAGAGGCCCCAGAAGGGTCGATATCGTCAGTTCTGGCAGCTTGATTTCGAGTCGATAGGGTCCGACAGCCCTATGGTGGATCTCGAGGTCATAATGACCGCCATAGAGCTCTTCAGCCGCCTTGGAATGTCCAATCTGGAGGTCATATTGAACTCAGTCGGATGCCCTAAGTGTCGTCCCGTATACAGGAACGCCCTTATGGATTTCCTGAGGCCAAGGCTAGGGGAGCTTTGCGATACCTGTCAAAATCGGTTCGACAGAAACCCTCTGAGGATATTGGACTGCAAGGACGAAAAATGCAAGGAGATAACCGAGGGAGCTCCAGCCATATTCGAGTCCCTGTGCGAGGAGTGCAGCGAACACTTCAAGGCTGTCACCTCTGGTCTTGACTCTTTAGGCGTGGTCTACCACATAGACAAGAGGCTGGTCAGAGGATTGGATTACTACACCAAGACCGCTTTTGAGGTCCAGTCCGGCGACCTAGGGGCCCAGAACGCCGTGTGCGGCGGCGGACGCTACGATAATCTATCCGAGGCTATAGGTGGGCCACATGTGCCTGGAGTGGGTTTTGCAGCGGGGCTGGACAGGATCGTACTTACCATGGAACAGCAGGGATGTTCCTTCGGAAAGGAGCCTTCTCCGTCGGTCTACGTGGTATGCATCGACGAACAGGCTCTTGCTTCGGCGGTGGACGTGCTCTACCGTCTCAGAAGGGAGGGGATCTCAGCGGACATGGATTATATGGGAAGAGGAATGAAGGCCCAGATCAAGTCTGCGGTCAATGGAGGCTCTCTGGTGGCCTGTATTCTCGGAGGGGACGAGGTCGCCAGAGGGGTCGTCATGGTCAAGGACCTGGAAAAGTCGCAACAGGAGGAGGTCTCCCTGGATCAGGTAGTTTCCAGGGTCGCTCAGATCCTGAGGTGATTTAACTTTAAAGGCTAAGGTAGGATGATCTTAATATGGAGACAGGAGTTTTTTCGCCTTCGTGGAAGAGGACCGTCATGTGCGGTGCGGTATCGGAGGATCATGTAGGTAAAAGCGTGACGGTTAACGGATGGGTCAGAAAGCGCAGGGACCTAGGCGGTATCATCTTCATAGAGCTCTGGGATAAATCCGGCGTTATACAGGTCGTCTTCAACCCGGAGGTGTGTCCAGAGCCCCACGAGAGGGCTAAGGGGCTCAGAAGCGAGTTCGTTCTGGCCGTCACCGGTACCGTGAGGGTGAGGCCGGAGGGAACGTCAAACGACGATATGGGGACAGGGAAATGGGAGCTGATGGTGGAGGACTTTATTCTCCTCTCCTCCGCTGCGCCCCTCCCGTTCGAGATAGGGGAGGTTACCGATGGGGTGGACGAAAACCTGAGGCTTTCCTATCGATATCTGGACCTTCGAAGGGATAAGATGCAGCGTAACCTCAGGATAAGGCACGAGGTCGCCCGTTATACCAGAAATTTCCTCAGCGAGAGGGGATTCTGTGAGGTTGAGACCCCCATCCTTACCAAGTCGACCCCCGAGGGAGCCAGGGATTATCTCGTCCCCAGCAGGGTAAACCCCGGGACCTTCTTTGCTCTGCCTCAGTCACCTCAGATATTCAAACAGCTTCTGATGATAAGCGGGACGGACAGATATTTCCAGATAGCTAAGTGCTTCAGGGATGAGGATCTCCGGGCCGATCGTCAGCCTGAGTTTACCCAGGTGGACATAGAGATGAGCTTTCTGACGGAAGAGGACATCTACGAGATGATGGAGGCCTACATGAAGACCCTCTTCAAGGAGAGGCTCGACGTGGACCTCGATACCCCCTTTAAGAGGATCTCATACAGTGAGGCCATGGATCGCTTCGGAAGCGATAAGCCCGACCTCAGGATACCCTTTGAGATAGTCGACCTGAGACAGGTATTCTCCGACGGCGGTTTTAAGCCTTTTGAGGATCTTCTCTCGAGGGGAGGGTACGTCAGAGGTGTTGTCCTACCTGGCGGCACATCCCTTTCCAGGCGCTTGATAGAGGAGATATGCGAGAGAGGTAAGGCCCTCGGAGCGCCGGAGATGGCCTACTTCCAGTTCAAGGACGGGGGCATCAAGGGTCCCTTGGCCAAGTTCCTGTCCGATGACAAGGCCAGGGAGCTGGGTGACGTAGCTGGCGCAGCCGAAGGTGATGTCCTCTTCGTGATGGGACACGATGACTGGAATCTGGTGTGCTCTGTGCTCGGACAGACCCGTCTGGAGATAGCTAAGGCTCACGGTCACGTCAGAAAATCGTGGGAGTTCCTGTGGGTTACCGAGTTCCCCCTGTTCGAGTGGGACGACGATGATAACCGCTGGGTCGCGGTCCACCATCCCTTCACCATGCCCCTGGTTGAGGACCTTCCTCTCATGGAGTCAGACCCCGGATCGGTGAGGGCCAGAGCCTACGACCTCGTCCTGAACGGCAACGAGGTTGGCGGGGGGTCCATCCGTATACATGATTCGTCGGTACAGAGCCAGGTATTCAAGTGCCTTGCCTTCACCGAGGAGCAGGCGAGGGACAGGTTTGGGTTCTTGCTGGACGCCCTGAGCTATGGCACGCCACCTCACGGCGGTATCGCCCTTGGGTTCGATAGGCTAGTCATGCTTTTGACCGGCTCACAGTCCATCAGAGAGGTCATGGCTTTCCCCAAGACCGCCAAGGCCCAGAGCCTCATGTGCGGTGCTCCTGCCTCTGTGGACGACAAACAGCTCAATGAACTTTTTATAAAAAATATATCTCTTCCAGCTAAATTTTAAGAAGAAAAGGGCCGGACCTCGTGCGTAAGGTCCGGCCCTTTGTTATACTTGTGTCAGAAGGGGGGCTTCTATATGTTGGTAAGGTATCTTGGACACTCGGCCTTTTACGTCGAGGGAATCGACGTAAAACTGCTGATAGATCCGTTTTATCGGGCAACCCAAAAGCGTCCGCCTCCGCCGATTCCTTCCAGGAGATGGACTATATATTCGTGACCCATGGACACGGCGATCACCTCGGCGATACCGTCGACATAGCGAAAAGGACCGGTGCTACAGTCGTATGTAACTACGAGATCTCGGTGTACCTCTCGGATAAAGGCGTTAACTGTCATCCCATGCACATAGGGGGAAGCTATACGTTTCCCTTCGGTAGGGTGAAAATGACCCCAGCCCTTCACGGATCTGGGATACAGACCGATCACGGGATGGTCCCAGGAGGCATGGCCGGAGGTTTCCTCTTAGAGGTCGACGGCAAAAAGCTCTATCACGCCGGGGATACAGGCCTGACCAAGGAGATGGAGCTACTGAGAGACGAGGGCATAGAGGTAGCCATGATACCCATCGGGGGAAATTTCACCATGGACATACAGGACGGGGCTAGAGCGTCGGACATGATAAGGCCCAACCACGTCATACCGATGCACTACGACACTTTCGAAGTCATAAAAGCCGATCCTGAGGCTTTTGCCGCTATGGTGGGCGGTGTGGTGGACGTGGTTATCCTCAAGCCCGGAGAGGAAAGGGTATTCCCCCTCATAGAGATCTCCGATCAGTAGCGAAGTCCGAATACCGGGTGGTATATCCTCTCGTCGTGGAGGCACTTAGCCTGATCCTCCAACGCCTCCTTTGCCTGATCTCCCAGGCTTATTGACAGTATGGAGGTCAACACGTGTACCAGAAAAATCGGTCCTATCAGGCTGCTGCCGAAGGTGGGGCTGTTGTCGCTTACGTAAAACGATAGATCGGCGAAACGGCATATAGGGGCAGCGGGGCTGTCGGTTATGGTCACCACCGTGGCCCCGTTCTGTTTTGCCCTCTCGACAGACTCGGTCACCTGTATGGCGTATCCTGGCAGATCGCAGGCTATGATCATGTCGTCTTTTTTTATGCCTCTGGCCTGCTCTATAAGGGTCATAGAGCCTCTTTTCATCAAAAATCCGTTAAGGGCCATCTCTCTGAATCGGGAGAACATGGATTCAGCCACCATAGAGGATATGCCCCATCCGGTGCAGTAGATGTTGTTGACCTTTTTGACTATCTCGCAAAAGGTGGCTATCTTTTCCTGAGATAGCTGGTTCCACGTGTCGTCCAGGTTGGCGTGCTCCATCTGGTGTATCTTGCTCGGAAGGTCGTTCTCGTCGTGTATCACCCTGTTCAACCTAGCCGCCGGGTTGACCTGCTCCAACACTGCCTCCTTGAGGGCCTCCTTCAAGTCGGCGTAACCCTTGAATCCCAGGACCCTGGCGACCCTTACCAGCTGGGCCTTCGATACCTCAAGCCTGTCCGCTACGTCCCCTATAGAGACGAAGGCCGCTTCCCTCATGTTGGTCAAAAGGTACTCAACGACCCTTCTAGCCTTTGTGGGCAGATGATCCATATGGGACCTGAGCAGGTCCTGTAGTTTCTGTGTCTCCAAAAGAACGACCCCCTTAAAAATAAACCCTTCAACAGGCTAAGTTTAAAATGGTTTGGCGGTTTAGTCAACCACCGTCGGACAAACAAAAATTCTTTTTTTTGTCTCCTGAACGGACAGATCTGCCTCTTTTGCCAAGGTCTTGAGCCCCAGTTCGCCGTGTCCGGTTAGGTAGGATATTCTGTTGGCGGGAATCTGCCACGGTCCAAGCCGTGACTGTCTTATAAGGGTCTGAGCCATGGAATATCCTCGGATCATCTCTCCCAGGGCTGGATGGTGAGGTCCTCCCCTGACCGCCAAAGCAAGAGAAGGGGTCTCGCTAAGGCCTATTCTCTGGACGTGGAAGCCCATTCGGTGGGCCTCCTGTAGCATCTTACCTCCCCATGACACCGCCTCGTCCAGCGACAGAGGGGAGTAGCCCTCCTCCATCATCTCGTGAAGTCTAGTTCCCTCCAGGACCAAACAGGGATATATCCTGAGGGTCATGCTCCTCGGTCCCTTGAGCTCCGCCAGCCTGTGAAGATCCTCTATTGAGCTCCGACATGTCTGGCCGGGAAGTCCTATCATAAGCTGAGCGCATAGCTCATACCGATGATCTAGGATCAGCTTCATCGAGCGTAGAGCTTCCTCTCCCGTGTAGCCCCTTCGGCATTGTTCCAGGATTTTGTCGTCCAGCGAGCTTATCCCCAGCTCTATCATCGAGATGGGATAGCTCGAAAGCCTTAAGAGGGTTTCCTCGTCTATACACATAGGATGGGTGGACATCCTTGTCGGAATGGAGAGGTCTCTAGCTATCTTTAGATAACTGTCCTGGATCGCGACGGGAAGACAGGTAAAGCTTCCTCCGAAGAAGCATATCTCCTCGAACTTGACCCCTGAAGACGTAATGTCCTCCATTATCCTCTCCGGGGATGGGGGGACTTCGCCGGTTATAGCCCTCTGATCGCAGTAGACGCATCTTCTTTTGCAACCGCTCATGGACAAAAAAACGGAAAATCTCTTTCCTGACAAGTTAATTCCTCCTGTTCCCCTCTCGATCTGTCCATCGCTGAGGGGATGATTAAGTTTTTAATTGTTTATTCGTGATAGTCGTGACTCACGGTTAGGAGTTATAATCATCTCGGTCGCTTGCTCTTTTGCGAGGTATACATAAGGACATCGTCCTGATTAAGGCCACCTCTACCGAGGCACGGATAAAAGCAGAAAACTCTAACGTCAGTCTCAACAGCTCGCCATTATAACAGCGAGGTATTCACGTATAATTATATGATAGCAAAGGCTGTACGGATATTGCTGGAGAGGAATGGTAAATATGGATTTTAGGGAACTTGAGACTTTCATCGCTATAGTAGAGAAGGGTAGTATCTCCGCCGCAGCTGCATCTCTAGGCGTGTCCCAGCCTGCCGTCAGCAAAAGGGTCGCTCGTCTTGAGAAGGAGATGGGGGCCTCGCTTTTTGCAAAGGGACATAAGCACTCCGCCCTTACCTCCGAGGGGTCAGTGTTCTACAAAGCGGCCCTTCGTATCCTGGATTACAGGCGGAAGACTAAGATACAGATCGCTGAGATATCGGAGGACCTTTACGGATCAGTAACGATAAGTGCGAGCTCCATACCTGGAGATTATATACTCCCAGGGCTGTTGGTGGAGTTTACAGAAAGACATCCCGGGGTAGACGTTAAGGTAAAAGTCAGTGATTCTCAAGCGGCTCTTGAAGACCTTTCCGATAAAAAAGCCGATTTGGCCATAGTTGGGACGGACAGGTCTCTTCCCGGTTTTTCAAGCATACCGTTCATGAACGACGAGCTGGTGCTGGTCGTCGGCAAACAACATCCTCTGGCGACGAGAAAGAGCGTCTCCATAGAGGAGCTTTCCGGTTTGAAGCTGGCTGGGAGAAGCTCCGGCTCCGGGACAAGGCACATATGGGAAAAACTCTATAAAAGCCGTTGTTCTTCCTCGAAGGAGATAGCCCTCCAGTTTGGTCACGCTTTGGCGGTCGTAAACGCCGTAGCCAGTGGGGCAGAGGGTGGGGTGGTGTCCAGAATCGCCGCTGAGAGCCATCCCGACGTGGTAGCGGTGGATTTCGATCCACCTTTACTGAGGCCTTTTTATATGGTGTACGGTCTGTGTGAGACTAAAGCGGTCGAGACCCTGGTCTCGTTCATGATAGACAAGGCGGAACATAAGGAGGGGTGATACCATGCCTGTTATAAAGGTCAAAGGCTTTCTGGCTCTCCATGGGTATGGTGGAGATATCCACCATACCGAGGACACTATTTTCACCGTGGAGGACGCCTCCAGTGCCGTAGGTGCTCCCCCGGAGGAGATATTGAAGAGCCTTATCTTCATGGTCGACGGGGACCCTATGCTGGTTTTGATGTCCGGGATCAATAAGGTGGACAGAAAAAAAGTATCCCTGGCGACTGGAAAGGCAAAATCCAGGATTAAGATGGCCTCCCCCGACTATGTATTAGAGTCATTTGGCTTTAGGGTTGGAGGAATTCCTCCTGTGGGTTATGAGCCACCTCTGCCCGCTTTGATAGACGAGGAGGTATTTTCTTTCGATGTCGTATGGGCCGCAGCGGGAACCGATCACGATTTTTTCCCGATAGCGCCTCAGGATCTTAAGGACTACACCGATGGGTTAGTGGCGGACCTGAAGGAGTGAGGTAAAATGAAGAGCCCATCCGCCGGATCAGGCGGATGGGCTCTTTTTAGGCTCTGTGTTCGGGTATGAGCGCCTCAAAGGCGTCCATCCTGCGGCGGTTGAAGTGGATAGAGTACACCGGTTTGAGGAAGAGCTCGATATTTCTGAAGGCGATGACCTCCATCACGTGGCCTGCGAGCACGCCGTGATCAGGGGTGCTGAAGACTCCGTGCAGATGGGGGTACATCCCATCCTGACGGAAGCTGACGTCACCGGATATGGAGACGAGCTCCAGAACATCGTCGTAGCATTTCTTGACGTACTCGGTTCCCGTGTACCATCCAAAAGTCACGGACTTGACCATCCCTAGACCGGAGAGGATAACCGCAGAGTCCACGTTAACCCCTTGACAGGCGGTTATTATGGACGAATGAAGGTTCTCGCCGTCCTCAAGGTGTAGCGCCAGAAGCTCCTCTGTTCCGCAGTACTGCATAAAATCGCCCCCTAGCTTTCGTGATTTTCACCTATATGCTATCTTGGCTGATTTCATTGTACTACATAAATGCGATTTTCCCAAACCTTTGGTCGAATGTGCTGTTTTTTATCTGTCCAGGATGTACCTTTGGAGATCCTGCCCTGTCAAACCGGCGCCTATCCCAACCGAAAGTCGCAGTCTCGCTTTGAGCGGTGGAAGATCCCCTCCGTCCATGACCCCTATGTCGAAGAGCCTGCTGGTCGATCCCTCAAACCCGAACATGCTTATGACCTTACCGTGAGGGCATCTGGAGCTGAGAAGCACCGGAACCTCCGATTTTAAGAGGGCCTTTATGTAGGGGATCCACGCTGGGAATACGTTGCCGTTTCCGAATGCCGCCAGGACCAACCCATCGGGAAGGTCGCTTGAGGACGCCAGAGAGGCTATCAGTCTCTCCCCTCCTCCCAGGGACGAGTACAGGACCTCGACGTTTCTTGCAGGGACGACCCCCTCCAGGACCTGGCCTCTTTTGGGGACTCTCCTTATGTCTATGGCCTCGCCTATTATCTCCCCTACAGGCCCTCTGTCGAAGGATATGAAACCATTTTTGCGATAGTTCATCCCCTGGGACATCTCCGACGCCGACAGGAGCTGGTCCTGGATACAGACCAAAACCCCCATACCCCAGGTCGTCTGCGAAAGGGCGGATTTCACAGCGTTGCGAAGGTTTATAACCGCGTCGGACCCGATTACGTCAGATGGACTGTTTGTGCCGGTGAATATGACCGGTTGAGGATAGGCCCAGATTAAATCGGCCAGGTAGGCCATTTCCTCCATGGCGTCGGTACCGCAGGTCACGACTATCCCCTGGGCCCCGTCTATGACCAGTTTTGACAGTATCTCCATAAGGTCCGAGGTCATCCTGACGGTATAATGGCTGCTGGCCTGATGGCTCCAGTCCACCAGCTGCACGCTATCGGATACGTCGCTTGGCAACCAACTTAGCATCTCCTCCGCCGATAGTTCGGGGGTATGGCCGTTTTTTTTCTCCGAGTATTTCATCCCGATCTCGCCACCGGCGACTACCAAGGCGATCTTGTTCCTGGTCGGCATGATGTTTGCTTTAAAACCCTAGGCTTTCGCCGACGAGTATGACCGTCGCGTCCCGCCCCATGGTGACGTTCTCGGAGATGAGGATGGCTCGACAGACGGTGTTGGGAACTGTGCATCCAACGTGATAACCCAGCTTGGCGCATGGCACGTCGATGCCGAGCCTGGAGGCGTTTATAGGGGTCGCTACGTCCCTAACCCTGGCTATAGCCGAGTCCAGGTCTCTGCAGGCTTTGTTCATGCCTATCACGTAGATGATGCTTCCTGCCCCCCAGCACATCCCCGCCAGCCTGTTGCCCGTGCCGTCTATGTTGACCATTCTGCCGTCGTGGGTTATGGCGTTTGAGCTGGTCAGGAATACGTCGCAGTCCAGCTCCTCTTTCAGCCGCCCTTTTTTCTCATCGGGGGACTTCAGGGATGGGTCCCAGTGGTGAACGACCCTGTTGCCCCTGTCGGAAAGGGCCTCCATCGCCCCTATCTCCCTTATCGTTACGGTCCCTGGGACGGCGACAGAGGCCCCTTCTGGGACCATATCCATCACCGAGTTCAGGGCCTCCTCCTTTGTCGCTACGTAGAGGGCCCTGTATCCTCTGGCTTTTAGGGCCTTCACGATGGTGTTACCCAGACGCTCTCTCCATAGTCGTCTATGGCCTTCGAAGTCCGATGCCGATGGTTGAGACATAGGTCGCATTCCTCCCGAGTTTCTGTTTTAGTGATCTGAGCCTGATTTTCGCTTCTCCCCATGATCATGGCAGAGTTTTTTCAAAAAGTCCCGTGTGAGTGTAAAGGTTTTCCTCTTGACGGGTCTTG
>JAQUTB010000040.1 GCA_028709985.1 Dethiosulfovibrio sp. | reverse complement strand
GACGCTCTTCCGATCTCATTCCCAGGTCCTTTAAGGTTAAGGCACCGCCTCCTTTATCCAGGAGACGGAGGGCCATCCTCTCTCCGTGCTGGGTGGGAACGGAGTTGACACGGACGTCCACGGCCCTTCCCCCTACGGTTATACCGATTCGGCCGTCTTGAGGGGCCATGTGCTCCGCTATGTCCATCCGGGCCATTACCTTTATCCTGCTGGTGAGAGGGGCCTGGTGGCTTCTGGGAAGTTTGAGCCTGTCCCTTAAAACTCCGTCTATCCTGAACCGGACTATGACCGAGTCCTCGTATGGCTCGACGTGGATGTCGGTGGCCCTCTGTTTCATGGCGTCGGCAAAAAGGCCGTTGACGAGCCTTATGACCGGTACGTCCACCGAGTCGCTTAAGACGTCCTCCCTCGCCAAGGCGTCCACATCGTCGATGCCCTCCATATCGTGGACGGCGTCGTCGGCGACGCCGCTCCTTATCTCGTAGAGTTCGTTTATCCTGTCCGATATGTCGGATGGATCGTGAACCTCCACGTCCACCACAAGCCCCAGGGAGTAGCCCAGGGCCTGGGCCCTGTCATACCTGTCCAGGGACGGTACGGCGACCAGAAGAAGGTCATCCTCCCTTTTTATAGGAAGGATACCGTCGGCCCTCAGGCTATCGAGGCTGACGGAGGAGGGGAGAATGTCCGATATTACCGAAGCATGAGGAAGTGGTTCGCTCATCTTTGTTTCTTCACCGCCTCCTGGTACATCTGATGGAATCTCTGATTGACCTCGTTTTCAGCATGGCTGATGCCGTGGTCCTGGGATACCGCGATGGTATGGGTCATCTTGGCGGCCTCCTCGGGAGTCTCCAGTATGTAAGGGGTCAAAAAGACCATAAGCTCAATCTTCTCCTTCTGTTTTACGGAGCTTTTGAAAAGCTCTCCTACCAGAGGTATGTAGGACAGTAGTGGGACCCTCTGTTTGAGGCTTTTTTCCGCCTCTTTGAGCATTCCGCCCAGTATGACTGTCTCGCCGTTTCTGACCTGTACGGAGGTCTTTATCTCTCTTTTGGCTGTGACAGGGGTCGTGCTTGTCATGGCGCTTAACACTTCCTCGGTGCTCTGCTGTATGTCCAGGACGACCAGGTTTCCGCTCCTTATCCTGGGAGTGATGACCAACTTAAGCCCCGTATCTTTGTACTCATAACTGTTTTGGACCGAGCTTGGGTTAGTTATGTCCGACGTGGCGGCCTTCAGCTGGGGTATGACCTGTCCCACGAGCAGGGAGCTTTCTTTGTTGTCGGTACACATGAGCCTCGGCATGGACAGGACGTTTATGGCGTCGTATTTGTTGAGAAGCTGCACGTAGGCGTAGACCAGGGCGTTGCCCGAGTAATTTGTCACTTTTTCCCTGGTCCAGTCGCCGTCAGGGTCCTGGACCCACTGGAACTCCTCTGTCTTGCTCAGATCCTTGAACCAGTCTACGAAGGTTGATGGAACCCCTGCGCCTCCTAGGGCGGCGTTGGCTGCGAAAACGGTGCTACCAGAAACCTGTCCTCCCCATGTGGCCCAGTCTATTCCGGCGTTTTTCAGGTTGGTCAGGTTGACCTCTGCTATGAGACCTCTAACCATGACCTGTTTAGGTTGGGTGTCAAGCTGACCTATTATCTCCACAAGGCTTGTATACTGATGTTCCGACGCGGCGAATATGAGGCTGTTGGTGGGGCCATCAAAGACGACGGTAGTCGGCATTTTACCCTCCTGGGAGGGCTGAAGTCGTCCTGCAGCGGCAAGTATCTGGCTGAGCTGCTTTGAAACCTCCTCGGCGTCGGCGTTTTTCAGCTGGTAGACGTGGAACTCGCTGGAGACAGGAGGGACATCCAGCCTGGTTATCATCTTCTTGGCAGAATCCAGAACGTCTCTCTCTCCTACCAACACCAGAGTTCTGCTGGAAGAATCCGCAAGAGCTTTAAGGCCCCTGAACGGACCCATAGGGTCCTGAGCCAAGTTTGAGAGGTGCTGTGCTATAAGCTCAGTGACGGCGTTTTTAACCGGGACCACCGCCACACGCCTCACGCCATCCGGAACGTCCAAAGCCCTGGTCAGGTCCACCATCCGCTGGACATCCTGAGCCTGTCCCGACAGGAGAAGCCCGTTGCCCTCGTCCAGTGGCATTATCTTGACCGTGTTCCCCGCCGCCTGAACCAGCGCTTTGTGGGCGGTGACGGCGGAGAGAAAGTCCAGTGGCACGACCTGGTTAACGTAGTGTTCGCCGTATCCTGGTCCTGTCCTGCCCCTGAAGGGCTGGTTTTCAAGGGTTACTCCGCCCTTTACAACTTTATAATAATCCCCCATATCCTCAAGGGACAGGCCGTTGAGGGTCAATGTAGTGATCATTATCTTCCTTGCTTCCTCTATGGATACCGCTTTAGGAGACATCACCGTTACGTTTCCTGTGACCTGAGGAGATATTATGATGTTTTTCTGTAGAAGCTCGGACATAAACCGGATGAACTTGACCACGTCCAGGTCTGTAAAGTTGAACTGCACCGTCCCGGACTCCCTCATGGCTATGGCTGCCGCTATGAGGTTTTGCTCATCCTGGCCGTCTCCCTCCTGAGCAATGGCCGCTCTCTGGCCGATAGCCAAGACACAGAGACACACAACTAGGCATACTGCCCAAATAGAGGCTATTTTTTTTATCACGGATGGACCTCCTATTTATTTAAGGGATGTAAAGGGTTATTGTCCTACCCTCAAAGGTAACGTCGAGCTGCCGAAATTCTACCCTCCACAGCCCGTCCATCAGGGGATAACTGTATCTTCTGCTCTCCCATTCGAGGCCATCCTCGTCGCCGTTGTCGGGCTTGGAGCCCACAAGGATATCCGTCTCAAGGCTCTGCACTCGATCCATAAGATCCGAGTAGGATCGAACCGACTCTAAGGTCCTGGTGGCAAGGACAGAGAGCCGCAAAGCCCCTGTGGCGAACAATCCTAGAACCGCAACAGCGACCAATACCTCCAAAAGGGTAAATCCCTTGCCTCTACTTGACCACATAGTTGAGCATCACGTCCTGGTCTCCTCTCCCAACCGAGACCTCGAAGCGAGAACCTCCCATTAGGGAGTTTATGGCGTTAGCCACGTCGCCCATATTGCGGATAACCACCCCGTTGACGCTTTTTACCACGTCACCCTTTTCGACTCCAAGTTCTTTGAGGACGCTTCCGTCCATTATGTTCGCTACCTCTATACCGACAGGAGTGCCATCCACGAACTTGGGTATGAGCCTTATCCTCTTGAGCTCATCGAACGGGTTCATGAGCAGTGAGTCCACCAGCTCTCTGGCAACTACTCCCTCCGACCCCTCCGACGCCGCCTGAACCTTAGAGCCCTCCCCGGATAGGACCGGCTTGGACATAGGCCTGGATTTCTCCTGGGATAGAGCGGTCTTCCCGCCATCCCGATATGAGATGTAGACTTGATAATTTACGTTGTCTTTGTTCAATACCACGCTGTAAGGGGATATTTCCTTCAACGTGAAGCCCCCATAGACCTGGTCCAGGAGTACCAGGTTGACTTTATCCTGCTCACTGAGCCAGGCTGCGACACCGGGAAGGGAGCCGACCACTTTTATCCCGTCGACGCTGAATACCCTCTCGTCGTCGACGGGGAGGTCCTGATCGATCCCTGCAACCTCTGGCTTTACCAGTACGGAAAAGGGATTTTTGTCGGAGATAGACCTGAGCTGAGCGAGTTTTTGCCCTTTGACGTCCTTCGTTCCAGACGAGGAAGGTGACACAACCATGGCCCTCTCCACCTTGAGATCTCCGAGCAACGGAACTATCCTGGACTCCAGAAACGATGAGCCCAGGGCAAACAGGGATACACCAAGAACGAGGAGACCTAGAGGGGGAGCCATTTTCTCGAAAAGCAGTAAAGCCGAGCCCAATATGCCGGATCTGCCAACATGTCCCATATTATTTGGCCTCCTCTCTCTTCAGGCTCCAAACCCCATCGCTTCCCCTTTTCAAGGGCATCATAGCAGAGGCAGCTGAAAAAACCCCGTCAAGCTCGTTGGGTCCCTTCAACGTCATATCCGCTTTGATTATCTTTGACGTCTCCAAAGATATGTCCAGATATCCCTTTGCGACCAGTCCACCTGTTATATCTATGTCCTCTACGGAGAGCCTGCCGGATCTGAGGGATAGGATCATCTCACCGTCGAAAGAGATGGCCCCGCCTCCTACGGTCGCAACTGATCTCTCCATCTTGACCTTCACTGTAGGAGCCAGCCTCGTCAGAGATCCAACGACAACTGGAGTTACACTCAGAGACCCGATTTTTACCGCTCCCATAAAGGATTTTACCTCAAAATCTTTAACTCCAGGGGAAGGAATAAGCCCCCGGACGAAAAATTCATCCGATCTCAGAGTTATGCTGGAGGGAGCCCTTGAGGATAGTTTCAGGAAAGCCAGCTCAGCTATCTCCTCCCAGGGCAGAAACGCTCTAGCCCCCACCAACAGGCCTACGATCAGGGCAAGGGTCAAGGTTATAACGGATCGAACCTTTTTCACGACGCCACCACTACGACTAAAGTCAGTGAGAGCAACCTGGCCCCACCGTCTGGAACGGCCCTTATCTCCGCAGACTCAACGGTGAGTCCTCTTTTGTCCAGTTCCACCAAAAAGTCGAGAGCTTTATCCATGTACATACGACCGAGCTGGACGTTGAGGCCTTTGTTCATGGACGATATCTGTACTAGATTTTCCTTAAGCCCCATAGTTCCAACCAGTGAGGAGACCACGACGATGGGATCCTCAGTGAGAGCAGGCCTGCCCTCAACGTCCGACAAAGCCCTGTATTGCCCTATCACCTCGACCAACTGGTCCAGTCGGCTCTGCTGAAGAGCTATACTGGACTCCATTCCGGAGGTTCCGGTCCAGACGGTCCAGCCAGCTATCCACAGTATTCCAGCACAAAGGGCCATAAGAACAGGCTTAATGGTCTCCCTTGGGAGAGAGCTAAAAACCGATAAAGCCGATATCTGCGGCAACCTCATCGAGCCGTCCACCTCACTTCCAAAGAGTATCTCAGACCCCCACCTGGGACCTGCTGAATATCCCCTAACTTGACGACCCCATCGGTCTCTGCCCTGAGAGCCTTTTGAAGGTTCTGGACTAGGCTGACCTCGTTGGCGGTGCCGATGAGTTCCATACCGTCCCCTCCAAACCTCAGGGTGTCGATAGACATCCTCTCTTCATCGCTTTGACTATCGGGCCAGGATCTGGCGATTATTCTAAGACCGTCCTCAAGGCGGGGACGATCTGGAGCGCTGTTAGCCTGAGCCAGCATACCCCTCGCCTGGCTCAGGGGATCTCTGACCTTCCCTGGTCCGAAGGCTTCCTGGTATATCCTCACGGAACTGTCTTTAACCTTGTTCAGCTCCGATTCCACAGCGGAGCCTTTTATAAGTCCGGCAGCTAAGAAAATTCCACCAGCTAGCATCATAGACCAGGACAGGGAGGAGAGTCCTTTTACTATATGTTCCACGACTATAGCTGAATCCAGAACCCTCCTGGAGAGGCTGTAAGCCCCCAAAGACGGAAAATCAGCGACGGTGTCCCTGACCCCCTTGGAAAGTCGTTCCCCTTCCTGGGAGGCATCGATTATCACAGTTTCGAACGGCTCCTCTCTGTATTTTGAGCCGTAGGACAGAAGCCAATCTCTCTCCTGTTCAGGGGTCCTTCTGGACAGAGGCTGCCAACGGTACAGAACCGGCTCACCGTTGACGAAGAAAGCCGAGGATATGCCGTCGTCGAGGACGCAGACCGCCCCTCCATCTCCACCCAGCTCAGAGACCAAGGCGAAAGGAAGGGGCCATATAGCCGCTTTGCCTCCCTTCCCGATACCGTCCTCCACAGAGGACCTTTCCTCAGATGGAATCACCAGGGCAGCACCGGAAAAACGACGGTTTTCTTTATTCAAAACGACGGGATAGATCTCCAGCTCTCTCCCGGAGGCCACGGAAACGTACTGCAATCTGAGGGCCTCCCTTATCGCCGAGACCGATCCAAAAGGATAGTCAAAGGACCTTATGGACAGGGCCTTATAGGGGACGAGGACAAACTGACGCCCTCTTTTCTTTCCCCCTTTGCCCGCGGAGATTAGACTTCCATCCCGGTATACGAGTATTTCACCTGTTTCTTTCATCCTTTATAGCTCCTCCCAGGATAGGACGTTTTTCTTGTTAACCACAACCCGATACCCGCTGGACATGTCCGAGTCAAACCGGGATATCTGAAGGGAGACCAAAAAATAGTCGCTCACCGTACCCAATAGATTGGTTAGCTTAGGGCCTAAAGACCCAGAAAAAGCCGGGAGGTTTGCTACCTCCGATATGTGCTTGAAGGGCTTTTCTTTTCTCATCTCCGCTATCTCTTGGGCCGTAATCTCGTCTATTCCCTCCAACAGGGCTAAAACCTCAGGGGAGGCGGTGTTGACGTTTAGCTTAGGTCCACACCAGGGGGTGAAGAGATCCTTCAGGCCCAGTTTATCCCTAGATCCAAACACTACGGACAGAGGTATCTCAGGGATCAGGGCAAAAGCGGACGGATCGGTGGGAACACGGTTAGGGAAAAAGTCCTTTTCCTGACCGCCAACCCTGGGCTCCCTGTTTTTATCGATGAAGTCCAACATCGGTATGGCCAGGTTGGGAAGTTCAACCGCCTCCCAGGCCTTTTTCCAGGGAAAGTCCATCTCTCCTCTAAGGGTAGCCCCATCGGGGAGGAAAACGTGTCTCAGAGGTAGTTTATCGTTGAGGGGTTTTATGTTTACCGAAACCAGATAGCTGTCTCCCAGGGGTATGAGATGATCGCCAAACCAGCTTTGGTGGACACTGTCATAGCTCGTCTGATCCGACGCAAGCCCCTTTATGACGTTTTTGACCGCCAGCAGAGCTATGTTACGGCACTCGAGCTCGAACCTACGCATCTCCACCCTTTTCACCTGGTCCCTGACGAACCATCCATATCCTACGGAGGCGGAGACGAGAAAAAGCGACACCATCAGGACCGATACCAGTATAAATCCCTTTCTTTTTTTACCGTTAAAGGGACGGAAACCAGTCGGAGATCTCATAGGTCTCACCCTCTCTCTCTATGGTTATCCTGGCACCGGCCGGCAGGGATCCGCTGTAGTCCCCAAGCCACTCTTTACCTCCGTAGACCTCCACGCGGAAGGAGTCCACGTAGGGAAGGACGAGAGCCCCCTCTTCGGAGGTAAAGGGCGAACTCAGATCAAGGTCGTCCGGCCTCTTGCCCAGAAAGGTCCAACGATAGAGTCCGACAAGATTGGATCTCATCCCCAGCGAGTCCTCCCTCACCAGCCTGTACACCACAGTCCCTGGTATCATAGACGTCTTGATCAAATTTCCGGTGGCTATGGCCAGGACATCGTCGTCCTTGCCGCCGAACAGGTCATTCCGTTTGAGTATACAGTAGGTCTGGTCCGGCCCCTGAACGTAGGATCTCATGTCCCTGAATATCATCCTGGCTCCGTCCTCCACCGCCGATCTCTCCCCCCACAGGCTCTGGGCGTCCCTGATGTTTCTCACAACGTGGACCACGGGAGCGACAGCACAGGTAGCCATAACCCCCACCAGAGCTAGGACGACGAGGACCTCTATGAAGGTGAAACCGGACCGTCTCATTGACCTTGTTCTATCCTGTAGGTTCCAGGCTTAAGATACGTGACCAGGTATTTGAGTATGTCCTGTTTCTTGAGCCTTCCTGCCCAGTCCAGGAGCTTTCTAAGATCCTCTGCGCTGGGCTCGCTCTTGAACACGTTCAATAACCTGTTCAGTCCCTCCGCCAATGCCTCCGGGTCTTTGGCCGCCTCGCCGTAGGCGATGTAGTGGTAGGCGAGCTGCCGTTCCGCCAGGTCCTTGACCATGAGGGCTCTGGAGGCCTTCTCCATGAGAGCTCTCTGCACAGGGGCGGTTCTGCTTGACGTCGCCATCCTCAAGGAGACATCGCCATCTATCCCCTGCCACAGGTAGACAAAGCCCCAAAGGGATATAGAGGCCATGATAACCCCTAGAGCCCTGTAGCCCCTGGGATTAGAGAGAAAAGACGGTCTGCCCACCAGATGGGCCATGATATGTCGGTTCGTCAGGGCAAAGGCCAGAGAGATCCAAACGGCGTTCTCTATCCTGTGAAAGGGCCTGGTCCAGAGGGCGTTGAACAGTATGAGGAACAAAAACGATCCTCCCCAAAGGACCCCGTCGGGAAAGGGTTTTCCCCTGTGTCTGACGATATAGCTCAAGAAGACCCACGTCCACCACAGCAACATAGCCATCAATATGGTAAATCCCAATACTCCGGTCTCACATAGCCATTGTAGATATTCGTTATGAGCCCAGTTGGTATACTGCCACTCTAAATCGGGATATTTTTCAAAGGCGGCCTTCTGGGCCTGGAGGTAGTTGAGCTTGTACTGACCAAGTCCAAATCCCCTGATCGGTTCCTCCAATACCATAGCCCAGGAGGTTTTCCATATGCCTATCCTTCCACCTACTGTACCAGCGTTTTGGACCATGTCCATGGTCTTCGATATGAGAGCACCGGACCTACCCTGGTTCATTTCGATAGAGGCCCCCAGGACCACGATCAGTAGGGCCACGCATATCCCAAGTCTCTTTAACCTTGCTCGATCCCTTCCGACCACTATCATAAGGCCCATCGTAAATATACCCACGACGAGGGACAGTATAGCGGACCTGCTGGTGCTGTTCCAAAGGCCCCATAAGGTTACCGGCAATATCAGTAAATTAGTTGCGGCGAAGAAAGCTCCGGCTCCTTTGGTTCCCTTGAGGCCGTGTCTGAGGTATATAAATACCGATCCCAGAGCGGTCATTGCAAGCCACAGTCCAAACATGTTCTGTTGACCTGTGTTGCCTATATAGTTGCCAGGGGTGGGGAGTATGAGGCTCAGAGGGCCAAATACATCTACCTTGTTAGCAACCTGAAGCTCTGCAAAGACCACGTTTATGGCCCCGTTAAGGGAGGCAAGCCATAGCAGTGGTCTGAGCCAGTCCTCCTTAAACCAATCCAGGCAGAGGACGTAGAGACCCCAAAGGGAGACGAAGAAAAACCATTCCCGGTAGAAAGTTGGAACCGAGTTTATCGGGGCCCACATAGGTTGAACCGTGACGTAGATAAGCAGGGCAAACCATATCCACCCAAAGAGATCGACCCTGACGTTGGATCTTTCCGGTCCTCGCCACGCCAGGACCGTCCCTGCAACCAAACAGGCAAGGGCGATAGGGACGAGGGTCACTGTCCACTTCATGAGGTGCAGGGTCTGGAAGAAGAAGACCCCTGAATAGATCAGATTGGGAAGCGCTAGGGAAACAGCGACCGACAGGAAAAATAGCCGATCAAGGGCGACTGTCCTCAGGTCGGTAGGGCTAGTTTTTTTCATCTTGATTGTCCTCCATGAGCATCTTTTCTTTGAGGTTGACCACTATCTCGACCACAAGCTCGCTCTGGGCCAACTCCCTTACCTTCCATACGACAGGGACTCCCTTTTTTCTCTGGGATTCCACCAGGGACGCCAGAAGCTGCAAAAGGTCCCCGGTTGGCCCCTCGGGACCAGTCAGAGACGGACCTTTGGAC
>JAQUTB010000039.1 GCA_028709985.1 Dethiosulfovibrio sp. | reverse complement strand
TGGCCCGTCGTGATCTGGATAAATCGGTCACTACCGTGCTTTACGGAAACGATACCCTCGGATCGGACGCCTACGACCTATTCGTGGCAGCTGGATTTAAGAACGTGAAGGTGCTTGACGGTGGTTTGGGCAAGTGGATAGACTCCGGCTTTCCCGTAAAGAAGATGCCCCGATACGAGATGCTGGTCTATCCTGGCTGGGTTAAGACTCTCTTGGAGGGTGGATCTCCGGCGACGTTCAAAGGCGGAAAATTTCAGATAGTTGAAGTTAACCTGCCCTTTGAGAAGGATGATTTTGTCAGGGGACATATTCCAGGAGCCATAACCGTGGATGACACCATCAATCAGGTCAGAGGCGTCAGGGTTTTAGCCGATTATGAGTCTATTCCAATGGAGGAACAGCTTAAATTCTGGAACCGTCCCACCGACGAATACATAAAGGAGAAACTCGAGGCTATGGGCATAACCTCCGACACAACAGTGGTTCTCTACGGTTCTGTCGCGGCTACCACCGCTGCCTATAGGGCTGGAATGATCATGCACTACGCTGGCGTGAAGGATGTCCGCTTTTTAAACGGTGGCAAGCCCCTCTGGGAACTTGAGGGACTTCCTCTTGAGGAAGGAGATAGGGAGTGGACCGCCGTCGATGATTTTGGGGTGTCGATCCCTCAAAACCCCTCTGTTTTGATCGATTACGAGGAGGAACTTGCCTTGGTGAACGATCCCCACGCCGTTATCGCGTCCATAAGGAGCTGGCCTGAGTATCTCTGCGAGATAAGTGGCTATACCTATATCGGTGAGGCCGGGGATATCGCGAGATCTCGCTTTGGCTATGCCGGTTCCGATCCCTACGCTATGGAGGACTACAGAAATCTAGATAATACAGCATTTAACTACGAGATGATGGCTGATAGATGGGCTAGATGGGGGATCACCCCCGATAGGGCGGTGTCCTTTCACTGTGGAACGGGATGGAGGGCCAGCGAGACCTATTTCTACGCCTACGCTATGGGCTGGCAGGATATAAGGGTCTACGACGGTGGTTGGTACGAATGGCACAAGATAAAGGGAAGTCCCAGAAAGGATGCTGGCCTTCCTGACGACGCACCGGAGAGGGAGCCTCGGTCCTTCTTTAAGATAAAATCTAAATGATATAGTATTGATATAGTATTGATATAGCATTGATAGAGCTAAAGGTGTCCCCTGAAGCAGGGGGCCCTTTTAGCTCTATCCTAAGTTTATTCCTGGTTTAAATTAAAAATCAATATGTAGTTGAGTCCTAGATCATCGCGTCCTGTTTTATTGAATTTAAATTTATTCGCGTGTCGCTCAAGCTCCTCAGGGGAGATCCTCAACTCTATGGGAGGTCCAAAAGAGCTCTTTTCCTTTTTGCATTCAACGATAGCGAGTTTACCCCCGGCTTTCAATACCCTCCTGACTTCACCGAACAAGCGATCTGCCTTTGCCGGAAAATCCATCGAGTGCAGCACGTGGGAGATCAAACAGATATCCGCACTTTTGTCCGGTGCTTCAATTTTATTTTGTATATCCGAGATCACTGGGTATACGTTGTGGATTCCCCGTGCCATGGCATCGTCACGTATTTTATCCAGCATCTCCTCCCAAAGGTCCACGGCGAATACTCGGCCAGATTCTCCCACTATACCGGCGGCGTGGAGCGAATAGTCTCCTGCGCCACAGCCTAGGTCTAAAAATGTGTCTCCCTCCCTCAAATCCAGCTTTTCGAACACCAGCGCGGGGTCCTGCATGTGAAAGCTGCTCGGCCCACGTCGAGACCCGTTTCTGCAATCGTGTTTTCCGTGCATTTAGTTTTGCCCCTTAAAGATAGTGAATAAACGAGTCGATCTTTATCCTATCGTTCTCGTTCCTGTTTCCGTCGAAGGTGAGGTTTAAAACCGGCTTTGCTCCCTCTCTCTCGAAGCCCTTTTGGAGCATCCCTAGAGCTATCCCGGTGTTTTCGTAGATCGAGGCTGCCGTGATCACTCCGTCAATTTTGGTCGACGAACAGAGCTGCTTCGCCTGTCTGTATCTCCCGTGGGCGCCGGAAAAATAGCCCAGCGTCCTGTCTGCGACTCGAACCAGCTCGTCCGGGTCGTTTTCGTAGGGACTCCAGGCCGATAGGGCCTCAGAGATGACGGCGATTTTATGCTTGAGATCTCGGAGCCTTTGCTCCATAAGCTCGGGCTGCTTGTTTTTGTTTTGGTCGGCGTAATCCCGCCACATCATCCACATGGTCTCTCCGAAGGGGCTGTACAGGACGCGATGGCCTTTTTCCTCGAGATTCTTGAACGTCTCGTTGTTTAGGAGGTCGTCAAACAGGACGCTGGTCTCTCCTAAAGCGAGTATGGTTTTTGCAAAGCCCTCTTTCTCCAGCTCAGATGCGATCTCCTGAGCGACGGCTCTCAGCCGCTCCAGGTTGAGATTACCGTCTTTTATCAAGCCAGTTATGGTGTTTAGATGTTTCCCTCTGGATCTTTGTGGCGCACACCATACCGTATCCCCAGCGAGGAAGGTCATGCATAGTTCCTCGAAGTTTTTGCCGTCGATGTGTAGGAGGTCCTCCCAGTATGGGGATACGATATCGATATCCTCAAAACCCTCTTCGTCAAACTTCGTCCTTAGCAGGCGACTGTACTGTCCGTCCGTCTCGGCCCCCTCGTTTTGGGGGATAAAAAAGGCTGAGCGCCCAATTTCGTCTTTGTCCATGCCGTTGAGTTTTGTGAACACGTTTCCCAGCAGGGCGGTAAGCGAAAAATACTCCTCCGTGATGGTGAACTTTCTCCCCGCCTCTATCGACCCTTTGCTGGAGGGAGGGAGCGTTTGAACACAAAACCCTCTTCTTGCTAGAGTTTCTTAGAGGATATTGGAGTAAGGATACTGGCAGGGCAAGTATATAGTTTTCCCCTCTTTAATGTTTTCAATAGAAGGGATAATATTTGTCTTTTTATGTTCAAGCCTGTCCAGGTAAGCCTCCATAGGGAGAGCGGTTTCCGTTCCTATATTTTTGAGGCTGTTGACGAAGGCCTCTATTCGGGTGATGATGCCGACGCCGGAGGAATGTTCGTCGATCTCGACGTGCAGATAGGGCTTGCCTTTCATCTCCTCCCTGAAGTAGTGGGAGAAGATAGAGTCCGGGCCGCATCCGTGATGCGTGAGGAATATAGCGTATAGATTAGGGTGCTTTTTGATAAGCTGCGCTGGCTCCAGGATGTGCTGTCCAAAGGGCCAGAACATGTTGGGGTGCTCTTTAGAGATATCCCCCTCCGGTAGGTCGTAAAACGGCAGCACCTTATATCCCATCCCCGCAAGCTTCTCCGGTATCCCCATGTTCAGCACAGGATCGGCAACGCCGTAAATTTTTGACACGAGCACAAAGGCGATCTCGTCGGGCCTCAGTTGGCTCGTGGCTATTTTGCCGTTCGCCTCCATGCGCTCCTCAAATCGAAGCGCCGCCTCCAGGCCACTTTCCACCGCCCTCCTAGTTTGTTCAGGGGACTTTTCAAGCTGCTCCCCGATCTTCATGAAGCTTCCCATGATGGACTCTTTGCCCATGTGAAAGGTTATGACAGGAGAGAGGAGGGTTATCCCTTTTTTGTCTAATTCCATAGTTTTGTTCATGATCTTAAAGGCAAGCTCCATAAAAGCGCAGCCGTAATTCTTCCTGCTTGGGGAGCCGGGATGGTCCACAGTGACCAGATCGGGAAAGAAGATGTAGTCAACCCCTCTTTTCATCAGGGAGGCGACGTGGCCTGTGATCAGCTTTATGGGGTAGCAGGTCTCGTCCATGGCGTACTCCTGCCCCAGGGCTATGATGCCTTCGTCCGTGGGCTCCGATAGGACCACATTCAGGTCGAGTTCCTTGAAAAAGGCGTGGAACATGGAGAACATCCCGTAGGTAAACAGTGCCCTTGGAATACCGATGGTTTTTTTGTCGGACTTTTTTGGGTCATAGTCATAAAAAACCATTTTCCCTACATTTTCGTCGAACTCGTTCTTTTTATCGGCTCGAGACGCCTCTGTTGGCCCCTGTGTAGCTAAGTCCTCGGTGTAGAGGTCCAGTCCCTTGAAGGTAGTTCCCCTTCCGGCCATTTCCTCCATGGTCAGAACTGCGACGCCGTAGGCCCCTGTCACGCTGAAAAAAGGAGGAACGATGATTTCCTTTCCCGTGATAGCCTTAAACGCGTTGATTACCCCCTGATTGTGGGCAAGGCCTCCCTGGAAGAAAATCTTGTTCCCGATTTTCTTTTGGCCCACGACCCTATCTAGGTAGTTTTTCACGATGGAGTAGCATAAACCGGAGACGATATCCTCAAGCTTGGCGCCCTTTGCCAGACTTGAGGCGATGCTTGTCTCGATAAACACAGTACACCTTTCCCCTAGGCTGATGGGATCCTCGCCCCTGAGGGCGATCTCGCCGAAACGCTCGATGGGGATGCTGAACTTTTTTGCCTGCTCCTCTATGAAGGACCCTGTCCCGGCGGCGCATATTTTGTTCATCTGAAAATCCACTACGCCGCCGTTTTCAACGCTGATAAATTTAGAGTCCTGCCCCCCTATCTCAAAAATAGTGTCGACATCGCCGTCGATCTGAACCGCTGCCTTCGCCTGTGCCGTGATTTCGTCCTTTACGACGTCGGCTCCGACGACTTTACCGATAAGGTGTCTTCCGGAACCGGTCGTTCCGACACCTATAATTTTGACTTTATCCCCTATCTCTTCCGCTATCTCCTTAAAACCCTTTCGAACGGCGCTAACAGGGTCCCCTAACGTCCTTAGATATTTATAGTGGATTATCTCGGTGTCTTTATCGATCAGCACAAGGTTCGTGCTGGTTGAGCCTATATCTATCCCAAGATAACATTCAACCGGTTCCTTCCCCTTTAACATATCCCTGCATGTATGCTTATTTGCGCTGTCGTCGCTTCCGTAGGAGGACAATCTCGGAAGGATAACTCCATCGTCTTGGTTCACCGTCTCGGCAGACCCCTCACACAGGGATATCAACCTATCCACGGTTATGGGCCGACCTTCCTTTCTCGCTATCGTGGCCGCGCCAAGGGCACCGACGCAGCCCAGATATTGAGGAAAGACAAAATCTTCCTTTGAAAGTGCCAGCACGTCCTTAAAAGCGGTCAGGATTCCGCCGTTAAAGGCTACGCCGCCCGAAAAGAGTATGGGTTTCTCCAGTGGAAGTTTTTTGATCACCGTGCCCTTGTAGTTTCTGACGAGGGCGTACGCCAACCCCAGCAAAATATCCGGGACGGGAACTCCCTCCTGTTGGTGATGGGTGATATCGGTTTTAGCGAAGACGCTACAACGCCCTGCAATTCTGGGGATAGATTTTGCCTCCTTTACCAGGTCCGAATAATCGGTGAGCTTCAGGTCCAGTCTGGACATCTGTTCCTCGAGGAAGGACCCGCTTCCTGAGGAGCAGTTGGAGTTCATCGAGATCTGGATTCGAGACTTATCCCTGATCCCTGTGATGAACCGCGCGTTTTGTCCGCCGATATCGATGATCGAACCTATCTTTGGGCTTTCCGCCATGGCCCCCTCTATAACCGCTGTCACGTCGTTGACGATCTTTATCTCGCCGTTCGATCCTAAAAAACCGGCTCCGTTTCCCGTTATGGCGACAGATACAGCCTCGTCAGGATCAAGTACGGTCGCCATTTCCTTTAGTATGTCCAGTAGGCTGCCCTTTATTTTGCCCCTGTGCATGTGATATCTCTTGAACTTTATTTTATCCGTGTCGTCTATCATCACTACCTTGACAGACGAGTAACCGATGTCAACTCCAACGCTGTGCATTTTTCATTGGTCACTCCTTTTTTAAACCTAAGTTTCGTGTGGTTGTGAGGCATATCCGGCCTTCGATTTTGACGTCCATTTTTAGTTGTGATATATTCACATAATAAGACGAGACTAACTAAAAAAGGAGTATCCGTGGATACACCTTTGAACGGAAAAGGGGACCATATGGACGATCTTGTCGTGGCTTTATCCAGATGCTCTATGTTTAAGGGCTTAAACAGAATAGAGATAGGGCTTGTGTTATCCAGGGTACGTTATCAGACAAGGGAATACGGAAAAAACGAGCTTATATGCCGGGAGGACCAGCTCTCGGAGAACGTCGGTGTTATCGTTTTTGGCTGTGTAGAGGTGCAGAAGGTCCTCGCGTCGGGGAATTTGATCTGCATCTTTCACAAAAACGTCGGCGACCTATTCGGTGGAGCCGTCGCTTTTTCGACCGAGGCCATATATCCCTGCGACGTATTCTCGAGGGCCGACAGTAAAATAATTTTTTTCCCCAAGCAGAGCGTTTTCGAGATGTGCCAAGAGGCTTTGATCGCTGAAAACTTGCTGAATGCCTTTGCAAACAGGATTATTTATTACGAGAAGAGGCTTGAGCTTTTTTCCTGTTCTTCAATCAAGGTTAAAATAGCGCGTTTTTTGCTTGACGAGGCAAAAAACTCAAACGAATCAGTGGTCCACTTACGCTTTACAAAAAAGACATGGGCAGAATACCTGAACGTATCCCGACCGTCGCTGTGCAGGGAGCTTAAAAAGCTTTGCGACGACAATATAATAAAAATGGATAAAGACAGCATCTTTGTTCTGGATAATAAAGCTCTTGTGGGGTTACTTCAAAAATAGATAACACACTAGGGTATCTGTAAAAACGCTGATCCTCGGAGAGATCGTCCCGACAGAGCCCGTCGAGCCCGTCCCGCCTGGGCGAGACAGGGCACAGGCGGGACGGGCTCGACGAGGGGACTCAAGGGTGAGTTTTTAGAGGTTCGCTTAAGTTGAGCCATCTCCATGTGTTCCTGGATCTCGTCTGGATAGCTGAACAATAGAGAGCCGACACTTGAGTCCTTTTGCCCTTCTGGGTATAATCCTCCCTGCGGCATAGAATAAAGAGGAGGAATAATCATGATAAAAAAGATATCGATTTTTACCCTGACCCTTATGGTGCTCATATCGTCCATATCAGGGGCCTTCGCAGACGAGGGCAAGCTGAACATGTACGTGGCCTACGGCAAGCCCGAGCTTATAGCCTCGGAGTTTGAGAAGGCCACTGGCATAAAGGTCGAATTCCTGCCCATGTCGTCCGGCGAGGTCCTGACCAGGCTGAAGGCGGAGAGCTCCAACCCCAGGACCGACATCTGGCTTGGCGGTGGCTCCGACGCCTTCATCCAGGCCAAGGCCGACGGCCTGATAGTCCCCTATCTCTCCCCTAACGCCGAGAGGGTAAACCAGGCTTTCAGGGATCCTGAGGGCTATTGGACCGCCGTGTCCCTGGTCGTGGTAGGGCTTCTGGTCAACACCGACAGGGCTCAGTCCCGAGGGCTTGCGGTACCCTCTAAGTGGGAGGACCTGGCGGATGGCGCCTTTAAAGACGAGATCATCGCCTCCAATCCCAGGACCTCCGGCACCGCCTACACCACCGTCTCGGGCATACTACAGCTTTTCGGTGAAAAAGAGGGTTGGAGCTATCTGGACAGGCTCTACGGAAACATCCCCTTCCTGGAGAAAAGCGGAAGCACCCCTGGAACCAAGACCGTCCAGGGCGAGTTCACCGTGGGGTTGGTTCCCGATCCTCACAGCATAAAGATGAACAACCCCGACGCTCCGGTGGTCACCGTGTTCCCTGAGGACGGAGTGCTGGCCTGGCCATCCCCTGTGGCAATAGTCACCGGAACAAAAAACATGGAGGGTGCGAAAAAGTTCGTGGATTGGGCGCTATCCCCGGAGGGACAGAAGGTCCTCATGGAGGCGACCCCCAGGGTCCCGGCCACCGATATCGAGCCGTCCTCCGGAGTCCCCAGCCTGAAGGACCTGAACCTGGTTCCCTACGATCACCTGAAATGGGGACAGGCCAGGGAGTCTGTTCTCGAGGAGTTCGGAAGCCGCTATCCTCACCTGAACTGATCGTCCAGGTGGCATGACCTATTACTCAAGGAGGAACGCCGTGTTACTTCCCACGGCGTTCCTGGCTTTTTTGCTGCTGTTCGTCCTTTATCCGTCGGTCATGGTCCTCATGAGGAGCTTTTCCCATAAAGGAAGCCTGGGGCTGGGGAACATGGTGGCTTTCTTCGCTAAACCCCACATGGTAAGGATACTGTGGCAGAGCGGAGCGGTCGCGGCCTTCGTCGCAGTGGCATCGACCCTGATGGGGAGCTGTCTCGCCCTGGTCTCCTTTAAGACCTCCATGGCCTTTAGGGGGCTGTTCAGGACCGCTGCGGTGGTCCCTCTTGTCATCCCGGGGTTCGTCGCCTCCTTGTCCTATATCTTCCTGTTCGGTCGAAACGGCCTCATAACCTATAAGTTGCTGGGGCTGAACCTGTCCATATACGGCTGGCACAGCGTGGTGCTGGTCCAGATAATGAATCTGACCACCACCGCCTTTTTGATAATGTCCGCGGCCATACTTTCCATCGACGATCAGGCGGAGGACGCCGCCAGGACCTTAGGGGCCTCGGAGTGGGAGGTCTTCAGCACCGTGACCCTGCCGCTCCTCAGGCCCGGCGTGCTGGCCTCCATGGTGCTGGTGTTCATGAAGTCTATGGCCGATTTCAGTACCCCGTTGTTCCTAGGCGGTCGGTTCACAAACCTGGCCGCCGCCTCCTATTCGCAGCTGATAGGCTCCTATAACCTGGAGATGGCCGCCACTATGAACGTTCTGCTCCTGTCGGTGTGCCTGGTGGCCTTTTGGGTCTTCAATAGGGCCAAAGGATCCGGAGAGGGCTTTCGTCGCTCCATAGGCGGACGTAGAAAGGATATCCAGTTTCCTCCTGCCATGGCCGCAACCATGTGGTCCCTGTCCATGGCCTTCTCCACCCTGGTCTATATGCTTCTTCTGTCGGTCTTTCTGGCGGCCTTCACCAAGCATCTAGGAGCCAACTTCGGCCTGACCTTGGCCCATTTTCAGGAAGGGTTCCAGAGGGGGTTTAGAGGGATGGTGAACACATTTATCTTCGCCTCCGCGACCGCCGCCGTTACCGCCACCGCAGGGATGGCTGGGGCCTGGCTCATAACCCGGTCCTGTACGGCAAGGAGGCTTCTGGACCTGCTCTCCACCGCCCCTGTGGCCGTGCCAGGGACCTTTTTCGGCGTGGCCTATATCCTGGCCTTCAACAGGCCTCCTCTGCTCCTAGCGGGGACCTGGACCTTGGTCCTGATCCTCTCGGTGGTCAGGGAGCTGCCCCTGGGGATAAGGTCCGGCGTCAGCGTCCTGGAGCAGCAGGATCGATCCGTCGAGGACGCCGCCTCTACCTTAGGGGATTCCGCCGTCGGCACATTTTTCAGGGTGACTTTGCCTTCGGTGAGGCCCGCCATGGTGGTTACGGCCCTACACTCTTTCGTGGCGTCGGTCCAGGCCGTTGGGGCTTTGATATTCATAGTCTCCCCGGGCACTAAACTGCTGTCCATCGACGTGTTCGAGGCGGTGTACAAGGGACAGATAGGGCCAGCGGCCGCCATGTCGGTTGTGATGATAGCCCTGTCACTGGCCGGTATCGCCGGGATAACGGTCATATCGTCAAAGAGCAAAGGAGGTGGACCATCTTGGGGAGAGAGCCTGCGAAGGGCGGCCTAGAGGGCCTTCGTCTGGAGAGGGTCAGCAAGAGTTACGGTGAAACCCCGGTTCTGGAGGACTTCAGCCTTGAGGTGCCTGTCGGGCAGGTATGCTGTCTCCTTGGGCCGTCGGGATGCGGAAAGACCACCGCACTC
>JAQUTB010000038.1 GCA_028709985.1 Dethiosulfovibrio sp. | reverse complement strand
TGAAAAGGTTTGGCAGGATATTATAGCGGCAGCTACTCCAAGGCTCCCTGAGGGGGCGGTGGACATTTGGCTCAAAACCTGCGTGCCGATAGAGATAGAGGACGGTTTTCTATCGCTGGACGTGGCAAACGACTTTATAAAGGTCCAGATACAGGACAGGTTTATGAAAATCCTGGAGGAGACCATGGTGGACCTGGGATACGGAACCGGTCTCAGGTTGAGCGTAGGGGACGGAGAGAACAGAAAAGAGCAGGAGAGGGCGGAAAAGACCGTGAGGCCTCAGTCCTCGTCCAACGTAAACGGCTTAAACCCTAACTACCTTTTTTCTTCCTTCGTCGTGGGAAAATCCAACAGGCTGGCCCACGCTGCGAGCCTGGCGGTGGCGGAGAACCCCGGAGCGGCCTACAACCCTCTGTTCATATGGGGAGGGGTCGGTCTGGGAAAGACCCACCTAATGCACGCAATAGGGCATCATGCGCTCCAGAACAACAGAAATTTGAAGGTTTCATACGTCAGCTCAGAAAAATTCACCAATGAACTCATCACCAGTATAAAAAACAACAGGACTTCCGAGTTCAGGAACAGATACAGGACGATGGATCTGCTCCTTATAGACGACATACAGTTTCTTGCCGGAAAAGAGAGCACCCAGGAGGAATTTTTCCACACGTTCAACAGCCTCCATAACGACAAAAAACAGATAGTCCTGAGCTCGGACCGCCCTCCTAAGGACATAAAGTCCATAGAGGACAGGCTGGTGAGCCGTTTCGAGTGGGGATTGGTGACGGACATACAGTCACCGGATTACGAGACCAGGATAGCCATACTCACCAAAAAGGCCGAGTTCAGGAACTACGCTATTCCCTACGACGTGGTCATATACCTGGCCCAGAACGTCCCGAGCAACATAAGAGAGCTGGAGGGAGCCCTTAACAGGGTTATAGCCTGCGCTGAGCTGAACAGCGAGCCTATAACGGTGGACAACGCCTCTGAATGGCTCAAGGATATTGTCAGGCACACATCGAGAGGACCGGTCAGCATAGACCTGATCCAACAGATAGTTGCGGAGGAATGCTCCTTCACCGTCGAGGACCTCAGGAGCAGCAAGAGGACTTCAGAGATAGCCTTAGCTAGGCAGATAGCAATGTATGTGTGCAGAAAACACACCGAGAGCAGCCTTCAACAGATAGGGATAGCCTTCAACAAAAAGGATCACACAACGGTTATACACGCCCAGAAGAAGATAGAGCAGATGCTAGATAACAACCAAAGGGTAAAAAACATTGTGGATAACGTCGAGAAAAGGCTGTGATTTGACGTGAATCCACATGTGGATAAACGACACTATCGATTTATTCACAAAATATATGTGGATAATGTGGATAAGTATCCCCCAACACACCTATAACTTATCCACAGTGGAAAACCAGCTCAAAAGGGGCTGTGACACAGTTATGCACATATACACAGCCATTACTACTACGACTGCTGCCTTATAAAATAAAAGAGAGTAGAAAAACACAGTGGGGAGGATATCCACATGAGGCTTACTGTAGACAAGAATATCTTTATGAAATCATGGCAAATGGCCGAGAGAGTATCGGCAGCTAAAAGCCCTCTAAACGTCATATCAGGAATATTGCTTTCAGCGGAGGGAGAGGAAACAACCCTATTGGCCACGGACCTCAAGACATCTATAAAGACATCCGTAGAAGGGGTTACAATACAGGAATCAGGAAAGGCCGTTTTTCCCGTAAAAGTGGTAGGAGAGCTGTTTAAAAAGGCTCCAACATCCATATTTGAGATAGAGATAGACGATAATGGAAAAGGACTCTTAATATCTGGTAGAAACAGGTATAGATTCTCGACCTATCCCTACGAGGAATTTCCCAAATTACCGTCGTCATCGGGAGCCTCGCCGTTCTGTGAGATCGGCAAGGAAGAGCTTCAGAGGATCATGGACGAGGGAGGCATAGCCGGAAATATGGGGGAAGAGTTCCCAAAATACCTTGGAGCCGAACTGCTTCAGGTAAAGAACGGCGAGTTCCACTGCGTGTCCACCGACGGTAGGAGGTTATCCCTGTCTAAAGCCTACGTGGACAGAGAGTTCAAGGATCAGGATATGTTGCTGCCTTTGGCCTCGGTGAGGGAGTTTTTAAGGATATTAGGCGGCATTAACGCCGAGGACAACGTCAGAATATCCATAGACGGTGCTTTAGGATACTTCTCCTGCGGAAACATAGATTTTTCCGTCAGGAGGGTGGAGTCCACCTTTCCAAACTACGAGAGGATACTCAGCCCCAACACGACCACCACACTGGAGGTCGATAGATCCCAGTTCATCTCGGCACTGGAGAGGGTTGACGTGGTCGTCAGAGACAGCACGAGGATGGTTGTCCTCATACTTTCGCCTGGGGGAGACCTGCTTCTGTGGGGAAGGGCTCCAGACGTCGGAGAGGCAAGAGAGGTTATAGACGGAATGATAAAAGGGGAGCCCTTGAAGGTTGCCTTTAACGTCAATTACATGATAGACGGCTTAAAGGCCTTCCATGGGGACAGTGTGTCCCTCTCCTTCAACGGCCAGGAGGGACAGATGATGATGCTCAGGCCAAACGAGAGCGACTTCCTTTACATGCTCATGCCGATGAAGCTGAAGAGCTCCGACCTCGACGGACTTGAGGATTTTGGGGAATCGTCATTCTAGGCCGTGTTTTTTAAAGAGACCGGAAGCGTAAATTTTAAAAATCTAATCACAGGTAAGATCCTCTGGGACGATGGCCTAAACCTGATATCCGGTCCAAACGGATCGGGCAAGACCAACCTTATCGAAACCCTGAACATCCTCTCTGGCTGGGGACCTTTCAAACAGGCGGGAAAGATCGACCTCATCAACTGGAGCTCAAACGAGAGCAGGGGCTTTCTACAGGCCCAGGTATCGGGGGAAGAGGAGGTTCTGATTCAGAGCTCTGTCACGTCCAGGTGTTTCATGAAATGCGACGGGAAGAGAAGCAATTGCTCAAGCATAAGGGTAAAGGTCCCGACCCTATCCTTCCTCCCGGGCGACCTGGCTCTTCTGGAGGGATCTCCCTCGGTCAGAAGGAGGTTCATAGACGTCCTCTGTGCCATAATCTACCCCCTCTACGCTCTCAGACTCACCGAATACAGAAGGGCTATATCCCATAAAAAGGCCCTGTTGGAGTCAGGCAGGGTCACGGAGATAGCCGACAAGGCAATAGCCCCTATAGCATCGTGGATATGGGGTTGTAGAGAGAGGGCCGTTAAGGCCATAGGAATGGGCCTGGAGGCCTCTTTGTCCCTTCCTCCAGGCCCTATGTCCTTTTCGATGGAGAGAGGTGGTGGAGGGCTCTTGGAGGACGGTGAGGAGGATTACCGCCTTTCGGTGGAGAGACACGCCAGGAGGGAGAGGGGATCTCGCAGGCCTCTGGTGGGACCTCACAGGGACGAGTTCAGGATAACCTCCAACGGCATTGCCGCCTCCTCAGCCTTCAGCAGGGGACAGAGGAGGAGGGCCTCACTATCCCTGGTTATAGCGGCAGGATGGGCGGTCCAGACCAAACTCAGGAGAAAACCTATACTTTTGCTGGACGAGGTGGCCTCCGAGCTGGATCGGGAGGGCCGTCGTATAACGGTCGACACCTTATCAAGCCTTGGATGGCAGGTCATAGCTGCTACTGCGGAGGAGGATATGGACTGGCCCGGAACTTTGTGGATCGCTGGGGACGGGACCTTTAAACGAAAGGATTAATTCTCATGAATAAAATAATCTTAGCTGTTTTAGCGTCCCTTTTGCTACATGGATCGGCCATGGCTGCTCCCTCTGTCTGGGGGATACCAGGTGGATCAAGGTTCGACTCGGTTTTATCCGCCATGACAGAGAGGGGCTGCACCCTTAGGCTGGACCTGTCCGCCATGGACATGGGAAAACGCCGAGAGACACTCTTTGACGGGGTGTTTTTCGACAGGCCCTGTTCCATAAGGGCCGAGTTCGACGGTGACAGCCTGTCGATGTTTCAGTTTTTCTTTTTGAAAAAAGACGGTCCCACAAGCCAGGACGTAGGGGATATGCTTGGAAACTACTCCGAGCTCTCACTGAAGTTGAGGTCCAAATACGGCTACGAGAGAAAGGTCGAATCCCACGCAGGAGGGGAGACACAGGTTTGGTCACAGGATGGGGTAACCATAACCCTATCCTGCGACGGTAGATCTATAACTGGACACACTACTGTTTTGACATACGATTTTAGAGGAGCAAAAGAATAAGCCATGATAAAAACCGACGTCTTCGACGTTATAGTGGTTGGTGCGGGACATGGAGGGTGCGAGGCGGCCCTGGCCTCCGCCAGGATGGGCAAGAGGACGATACTTTTGAACCTATATCTGGATAACATCGCCCTGATGCCCTGCAACCCTTCCATAGGCGGACCGGCTAAGGGCCATCTGATAAGGGAAATATCAGCTCTCGGTGGCGAACAGGCCAGGGCCACGGACGAATCGGCCCTGATGATGAGATGGCTTAACACGTCCAAGGGACCGGCTGTGAGGGCTCTGAGGGCTCAGTGCGACCTCCACGACTATCACCGTCATTATCGCCGGGTGCTGGAGAACTGCCCCAACCTGGAGCTTCATCAGGATACGGTTGTCAGCCTGGTAGTGTCCAATGGAAGGGTCACTGGGGTGAAGACCCTCTACGGGCTCAGCTATTCCGGCAGGGCCGTGATATTGACCACCGGGACATATCTGGACGGCAGGGTCCACATAGGAGACGTTAACTTCTCCTCCGGTCCTCTTGGTCAGATACCGGCCCACGGACTTAGCGAATCGCTGAGAGATCTGGGGTTCAGGATGGGACGGCTCAAGACAGGAACTCCTCCCAGGTTTCACTCCGACTCCATCGATTGGAGCGCCCTGGAGATACAGGAGGGGGAGATAGAGCCTCAGGCCATGGACCTTTGGGACGAGCCCAGGGTCTACAGGGAGATGACCTGTGGGATAGGCAGGACAAACAGGAAAATTCACGACATCATACTCGAAAACATAGAGAGGTCCCCGATTAAGTCGGGAAATATAATAGGGACCGGTCCGAGATACTGTCCTTCAATAGAGTCCAAGGTTATGCAGTTTCCCGATAAGGACAGCCATCCCATATTTTTCGAGCCAGTTTCCAGGGGCAGCAAGGAGATATACATCCAGAACTTCTCATCCAGCCTCCCTTACGACGTACAGGTTCAGATATCTAAAAAACTGCCAGGCTGCGAGAACGTCAGGATAATGAGGCCAGGCTACGCCATAGAGTACGACTACGTCGATCCGACCCAGCTGAATCCGTGGCTTGAGACAAAGTCCATCAAGGGGCTTTTCCTGGCGGGACAGATAAACGGGACCTCCGGCTACGAGGAGGCGGCGGTTCAGGGCTTTATGGCCGGTGTCAACGCTGTTTTGACCATGAGGGACGAGGAGCCCATAGTCCTCGGAAGGCATCAGGCCTACATAGGCGTCCTCATAGACGATCTCGTGACAAAGGGGACGAAAGAGCCCTACAGGATGTTGACCAGCCGATGCGAGTACAGGCTCCTCATGAGGCACGACAACGCCGACAGGAGGCTAGCCCCTATCGGCAGAAAGCTGGGCCTCATCGACGACGAAAGATGGTCGGCGCTACAGAAGACCTGGGACTCACTGGACAGGGAGGTTCGCAGGATGGACAAAGTTCGCATCTCGCCGAACGACTCCATAAACTCGGACCTATACTCGGTGGGAGAGCCTCCCATAGACCGTTCCGTAACGGCGGCGGAGCTTCTGAGGAGGCCTAACGTCACTTACGATCTCATCAGCAGACACGTGGAATCCCCCGAGGAGGATCGATCCATAACCAGGAGGGTCGAGATAGAGGTCAAGTACGCCGGCTACGTGGCCCGTCAGGAGAGGACCGTCGCTAAAATAGAGGGTATGGAGAGCTTGATCATTCCTGACGATTTTGATTACAGATCCCTCAGTGGGATGTTGGCCGAGAGCCTGGAGAAGCTGGAGTCCATAAGGCCTAGGACGCTGGGACAGGCCGGAAGGATATCCGGCGTCACTCCGACCGACCTTCAGCTTCTGTCCCTGGCTCTATCGGTCAGGAGAAGGAAATGTCCAGACGAAAAAGCGGTATAGAGAGTCTAGGATCGCTCATACCCAAAAGGATCCCACAGGGACTTTCCATCGCCATGACAATAGCGGAGATGGTGAGGGAGTGGGAGTGGGTAGCTGGGCCGAACCTGGGCAGCAAGAGCAGGCCGGTCAGCATAGAGAGGGACGTTTTAGTGGTGGTCTGCCTCACCCCCTCTGTGGCAAAGGTCCTGGACATGAAAGCAGGAGGCCTTATCACAAGGATAGAGAGCAGATGGAGGATCGGCATAAAGGGCTTCAGGGTCGTGGTGGGGCGTATAGAGGTCCAAAAAGAGCGTCCAGCTCCGGCTCCATACAGGGTAGAGCCGTCCAAGGCCTCTATCCAAGCCTGTCTTAACTACACCTCGGACAAAATAGAGGACGAGGATGTGGCAGAGGCTCTAGCCAGATTGATGGCAACTTACATGAAAAAATTTCCGTCTAAAAATTAAAATTGAGGAGGTGTTTTCGTGAGGTGGTTTGTGTTGCTGTTGTGTCTGTGTTCCTCTACCGCTTTCGGGTGGCAGGATAGGTACGACTCCATGGTCCAACGAAGTTTAAGCAGGGAAACTGACCAGGCTGAGGCTGACTCGCTAAAGGCAGAGCTCCTGTCTGAGGTCTCCCATGTGGGAGAGCTTGAGCTTTGGAGGTCCCTGTGGGATGGAACTCCCAGAGAAAGGGCGTCTCGAGGCCTTGCCCTGATGGAGGCCCTCTATCCAGACGGGGATCCGTCCCGATGGGAGGAAATCGGAGGGTTCTTACATCCGTCACTGGTTCCAAAATCGCTGATGGCGGTCGACGCAGTTTTTGTTTCGGTGAAATCGCTGATGGACCTGGACGGAGGGTCATCCCTTGCCGCCTCGATACTGGTCTCCTTTGGATCATCGTCCAGGGCAAAACACCTTTTTCTGACGTCCCTTCCAGAGGACATGTCCTCGGTTTTGGCATCTCTCGTGGAGATGGAACACATGACGGGATTTTGGGAGCCGTCCCATATAGTGGGAACCCTCCCTCTTGCCGCTCCGGTGAGGGGAAACATATCCCAGAGCTCCGCTGTCTCCAGGGGGATGCAGTTTTTGGACGGATTAGGAGTGCCATCGTCAAACGGCCCCTACTGCTGGGACAGGCCGTCGGGACGTATCTATCAGGTTGTAGACAGGGAGGATCCCCTGTGGATACCGAGGTTGTGAGGATTGTTTCACGTGAAACAATTTGCCCCCTAGATGGGGATGAAGGAGGAGAGATGAAAGATGGAGGATAGGCGCTTTAAGATAGCCAGGTTCGAGGCGTTGTGTTCTGTCTCGCTTGCGCTGCTTTATCTTCTTTGGTGGTACGGTTTTGCCTACCACGGCACGCCAGAGGATCCCAGCTCGTTTAACTTCGTGATGGGGTTGCCTGGGTGGTTTTTCTTCAGCTCGGTCCTGGGGCCATTTACGTTCTGTGTTTTGGCGTGGGTTATGGTGAAGGTGCTATTCAGGCCTGTAAGCCTAGACTCGAGGGAGGACGAACAAGGTGAGTGATCTAAACGTCTCCGTTATGGTCCCTGTGGGGATATACCTCATTGTGATATACGTTATGGCAGTTATGTGCAGCAAAAAACTCTCTCAGTCGGGTAATTTCATAGAGGAATATTTTATCGGAAGCAGGGGAATGGGGGGTTTTGTCCTCGCCATGACACTGGTCGCAACCTATACCAGCGCCAGCAGTTTCATAGGTGGACCAGGTGTGGCCTATAAGATGGGGCTTGGATGGGTCCTTCTGTCGATGATACAGGTTCCGACCGCCTGGCTGACCCTGGGGGTTCTAGGAAAAAAGTTTGCCATAATCTCCAGGAGGATCAACGCAGTCACAGTTAACGAGGTGTTAAGAGCCAGATACTCCAGCCCTTGGGTGGTTATAGCGGCGTCTATGAGCCTTTTGGCCTACTTCGTGGCGGCCATGACAGCCCAATTCATAGGTGGAGCCAGGCTGTTTCAGGGAATGACGGGGCTCTCCTATAACTGGGGTTTGGGTATTTTTGCCTTGACTGTGATACTTTATACCACAGTCGGAGGATTCAGGGCCGTCGCCCTGACCGACGCGCTCCAGGGAGTGGTGATGATAGTCGGCACGGCGGCGCTTCTGATAGGCGTAGTATCGATGGGAGGTGGGATGGAATCGATAGTCATGAAGCTGAAGGACATAGATCCAGCCCTAATAACCCCCTACGGTCCAGGGGGATTTATATCCAAGCCCTTTATAATGTCCTTCTGGGTGTTGGTCTGCTTTGGGATAATAGGACTACCTCACACTGCGGTCCGCTGTATGGGATACAGCGACTCTAAGTCCATGCATCAGGCAATGGTCATAGGGACCTTCGTTATCTCCTTCGTCATGTTGGGAATGCACCTTTGTGGCGCTTTGGGGAGGGCTATCGTGCCGGATATAACCGTGGGAGACACTATAATGCCCATACTGTCCCTTAAGGTGCTTCCGCCTGTGATAGCGGGGGTATTCCTGGCCGGTCCTCTGGCTGGGGTTATGTCCACCATCGACTCTCAGCTCATACTCGCCTCTGCGACCATAGTCAAGGACATATACGTGAACTACGTCGACCCAAAGGCCGTCTCCCGCGAGGGGGGAATGAGGAAAATAAAGACCATGAGCCTGGCTTCGACCGCCATATTGGGAGTTATAGTCTTTCTGGCGGCGATCCAGCCTCCTGAGCTGATTGTATGGATAAACATATTCGCCTTTGGTGGGATGCAGGCGGCCTTCCTCTGGCCTCTGGTCTTGGGGCTCTACTGGAAAAGGGCCAACGCCCAGGGGGCGCTGGCCTCTATGGTGGTGGGAGTAGGGTCCTATATGTTCATGGTCTCCAGTGTAAAGCAGTTTATGGGGATGAACGTCATAGTGCCGACCCTCGCCATAGCCCTGGTGGTCTTTGTCGCTGTTAGCTTGATGACCAAAAGGTCCAGTGACGAAGTGATAGATCTTTTCTGGAACAGATAGGGTCAGTTTAAGCTTTGTCTGTTTTTCTCGTAGATGTCATATTTTTTGATGTTTCTTGATACCCTTCTCCAGTAGACCTCGGGCGATCCTCCGTAATATCGCCCAAGGGCCGTCTTAAGGGTTTTGTTGGAGGATATATACCCTGACAGCACGATACATCCGGCCTTTATCCCAAGCGCCGGATCGTGAAGATCGCTCTCCTCTTTAAAATCATGAAAAAGAAGGGTGTCTTTGTGAATTTTCCATGTAACCTGCATAACTCCAGCCGATCCATGGGAGCTTTTTGCGTCTGGGTTGAAGTGGCTTTCGGTGTTGGCCACCGCCACCGCTACATCCAGGGGGACGCCGTATACCCTGCTGTACCTTATGAAGGCGCTGGCCTGCTTTATGGCGGTCGAGTGAGGTATTTTACCGTTTTGACCGACTATGAAGTTGGCCAGTGCCAGTGTCTCCGATCCGGCTCCCGATATTATGGAGGAAGCCGCCCTGTATGCCTCGGTTATCCTTGTGGTCGTCTCCTGGACCATGTCGGAAAGGTCCGACTCCAAAGAGGTACGGGGCAAGGTCATCTTGAGCCACGGAACCGATTCGATCTCTACAGT
>JAQUTB010000037.1 GCA_028709985.1 Dethiosulfovibrio sp. | reverse complement strand
AGACGTGGGCCGCGTCGGTAAATGACAGCAACCTACCCCAGCTCTCCATCGGCTCAGAGAGGATCGAGATCATGCGCTCGACCGAGACCGATCCCCCCGAATGTAGAAACGACGATGCCGTAGCCCCGTCCGCTCCTATCCTGTTGAGACGCATCAAGGTCCTTATGTTCTCCCCGTCGACCTTCCTTTTAAACCAAAGAGTTACGTCATCCATGGAGAGAATTTTAATCAAAGTCCCCATGGCGTCGAAAAGTGCCGAGTCCAAAAGACACTCTACCTCTACCATATCGCGGTTTTGTTCCCATAAAGCAAGGGCCTGTGGTATGACTCTGTGAAGACCGTATGGCAAAAGACGATATTCCTCGCTCTCCACCGCCATGACCAAAGAGTCGGTCTCGACGTTCCCAAGGGGCGTGAGAAGGTCGAAACGGCGCTCCCCACCCTGCCTTGATAGGATCACGCTCTTAACCAAGACCTTTACGTTATGAAAGTCGTAAGGCAGTCGACATATCTGAACTAGCTCCTCGTCAGGGGCGAATCGGCTAACTTCGTTGTAGACATAGCTCAGTTCAGACCCTAAAGCAGAGTCGAAATCCTCGTTGGACTTCATCTCCATCAACCAAGGGGCGTAAACAGTCTCCCCAAGGATCTTTAGGGCAGAATCAAGCCCATCGCACTCTATCAAGCGCTGAAAGAGTGACTCGTCGAGAAGCCGATTTTCCATCGCCCTCAGACGCGCGACCGAATATCCATATCGTTCCGCCGGGGCCATTTAGTCACCGCCTAACTACTCGGAGAACAGCCGTTTTACAACGTCTGCCTCAAGATCGTCCCTAAGCCAACGGACCAACATCTCGAAAGAGGCGTTATCGCTGACCTTATCGTGGCTTAGTATAAAACCACCGGAGATGGAGGCCTTGACGTCGGACAGAACGATATTCGTGTGATGTCTTTCGTTATAGCCTTTTATCCAATCCGGGGTTATATGCTTCTCTCCCTTTCCAACTGTGATTACCGCTTCCTCTCCGTCTTTGACGGCCCTATCGAGCATAGATTCGATAAAAGCGATATATCTATCGGATGAAGTAGAGGAAAGTTTTTTGAGAGCTCCCTCGTAGACCTCTTCTATAAGCTGCTGCCTAGCACCGAGATTGAGTTTTTTCACGTCCAAATTTGCAACGATCTCCCTACGCCTCAGAATCTCAGGCTGCTCACCTTTAAACCGCTCCTCATATGAGTTCTTGATCGAAGCTATTTCACGATCAGTCTCAGCGGCTATCTGGGCAGCTTGCTCTTTGGCCCGATCCAGAATCTTACGAGCCTCTGCACCGGCGTCAGCTTCGATCTTCTTCTTGATATCAGCAAGAGACATGCCGCTCACTCCAACCCTTCGGCCACAGGCCTAGGAAATCCCGTTCAACAAAAGGATGCTAACCAGAAGGGCAAGGACGGCGTAGGTCTCCACCATAGCGGGAAGAATAACGGCTTTTCCGGTCTCCTCAGGGCGTTTAGCTATCATCTGGATACAGGCGGCAGAGGTCTTTCCCTGAGCTATGCCAGAGTAGTAACCGGCGATAGCTATGGGTAGACAGGCAAAAAGGACCCCAAGGCCGTTCAGCCAGGTGATGGCCATTGTCGGCTCTCCACCTATAAGACCTGCCTTAAGCATAGCAAAGAAAGCGATAAGAAGCCCGTAGATTCCCTGAGTTCCAGGAAGGGCCTGAAGCAACAGGACAAGACCGAACTTACCAGGATCCTCTGTCATAACTCCAGCACCAGATTCTCCCGCGATTCCAACTCCTATAGCCGAGCCAGCTCCTGCAAAACCAGCAGCTAACGCAGCACCCAGAATAGTCAACATAACACCGAGATGTTCCATTAAAAAAAACACTCCTCTCGTAAAAATAGAGATTCCCTTATTGAAAGGGTCACATATAACTTTAACGTTCGCGACCGTCCTCGGAGACCGTAACGTACTTTGTGTTATACCTGAGCGGCTCGAAAAGCCTACCGCCACCGGCATAAAACTTGCTGAAAAACTCGACGTATTGGAGTCTCAGTGAATGGACGAAGGCTCCCAAGACGTTGACGGCAACGCTGAAAAGATGCCCTCCAAGGAAAAGGATTATCGCTATAATCCACCCTACGTATGGAATGGAGGAGGAAAGGCTGGCCAACATGTTGATTATCATGGCGATAGCCGAGGTAGCCAATCCCAACGCGAGAAGTCTGCTGTAGCTCAGTACGTCACCGAGGTAAGAGGTGACGTTATACAGGCTTAAAACCCCTGATATGGCTTTTTGCAGAAGGCCATCCTTGCTTCTTCCCTGGGTCGACACCAAAGCGACGACTCCAACAATGGTGACGGTTTTGGCCAGCCATGAAATGGAGGGTACCTTGGCAGAAGCTCCCATAAGAAGAAGACCAGACAGGAACACCATCCAACCCAGTTGATCGGCAAAAGCCCCCATATAGTCTCCCTTTTTGAGGCACTCTCTCATGGCTATGGCCATCCCGAAGAAAATCTGGAATATGCCGAAGACCAATGATATGCCCAAGAAGGCCATCGGGTCGTTCATCGGTATGAGCAGGACGGGTAGATCTTTCAACGGTTTCAGGAAACGAAGAAATGGGACTACGTCCACCATATCTCCCATCCAGCTTCCGGTGAGTGCCCCGACCAAAGTAGCGGCCACTCCGGATAAAACGAACAACGAGAAAAAACTTTTCGCTCCAGATGGCATTTTTTTGAATTTCTTGAGGAAAAACATAAAAAACGCCACCATTATGAGACCATACCCACCATCACCCAGGCACATTCCGAAAAAGAGGAAAAAGAAAGGAGCCAAGAGCGGAGTAGGATCGGGACCACCGTAGGTAGGAGCCCCGTAGAGCTTTGTGAGGGTCTCAAAGGGAAGGGACCACTCAGGGTTTGTCAAAAGCGACGGTGGATCGTCGTCCTCTCCTGGATCGGAGAAACAAAGCTCGGTAAATCCCCTCCAAGGGGATAGGGCCTTTTTGATATTTTCCTCCTCAGACGAGGGAACCCAGTAACCAAGGACCGTCACGTTATCAGTTCTGTCCCCCTGCTCTGCACTGCCAAGCCTGTCGGACAGGATATTCCAATAATCGCTGAGTACCCTGACGTCTGGGACAAGCTCATTTGACAGGCGCTTCATGGACGCTTCGACATCGGATATGCCTGCAGAAAGGCTCTCCTTCAGGGTCAGAAGTCGCTGTCTCTCCTCCGACACGCTCAGCAGAAGGTCCTCAGGCAGATCCATCCGGCTGAATCCAAGACCGCTGGAAATTTTGACCGCCTCGGATTCCACGGATCTAAGCCCAACCATAACCACGTAGGTTTCCTTGTCCTTTACCCCAAAAGGAGCCGAGTAAAGCTCTACATCTCCCTTAAAGGCCTTAGTGAGACCTTCTTTCCAGGAGCCTAAGTTCTCGACGGGAATGGACCCCAACGCACCAAAAACCTGCTCCGTTCCGGTTGATATCAGGCTAAGAGGATAGGGAAGATCCCCCAAACCCGACAGAAGAGACAGATAGCCATCGGTCTTGGACATATCGGAGCGAATCTCCACGAGTTTTCTCTCAAGACATCTAACCCCTTCTGCCTCGGAGAAAACGTCAAAGGACTCCGACAGAGACCTCATATCCTTGAGGGAAAGCTCCGGCCTCTCTCCGAAGGATCTGGCCATTGAGCTGACCTCGTCCTCGTAGTATGGCTCCAAAAGCCTCAGGAGGTAACGAGCCTCGCTGATCTTATCGTCCAGATCCGCTACTACAGGAGGAGAATCAGGCACATCCCTCTCTTCACCAGATACGAAAACCTCGCAACAACCCAGTTTCTGGAGATCGGCAAGCACATCGTCGACAACGGTATTATGCGCATAAAGTTCCAGCTTTCTGACACTAGCCACGCCCATATCGAGCCATCACCTCTTCCAAAACCCAGGAGGACACCGAGTCAAGCCCCTTTCTATGGGACTCCACAAATCGCTGAGCCTCTTTTTGTCCTTCCGCAACTATAGAGTCGGCCTTCTTTTCCGCCTCTGCCTCTACCTCTACCAGTCGGTTTTTAAAGCCTTTGTAGGCCTCCTGCTTCGACTCCTTCAGCCTCCGATCAGCATCGTCCTTAGCGACGGAGATGATTTTCCCCGCCTCCGACTTGGCGTCGGACACCTTTTTCTTCGCCAGTGCCTCGACCTTCTTGATCTCTTCAGTGAGACTGGTTGCCATGCTGTCACCTCCCTTCAGGGAACAAAATCCGACAAAAGACCCTTAGATAAAGACAAGGATCAAAGTACTCCCTCATTCTAGTGACCAAGAAAGAACGTGTCAATCAACATAAGGGAAATTAATTACTATAAAACCTAAAAGCAGATTCAAAAGTAATAAAAAAACCCTCTCCTAAAAATGGAAAGGGTTTTAAAGAACTATGGAGCGGACAACGGGATTCGAACCCGCGACCCTTAGCTTGGGAAGCTAATGCTCTACCAGCTGAGCTATGTCCGCACTACGACGGAGATTATAGCCCCTGGGGATGTTTTTGACAACCCCTGAAACTTTATCTGGTGAAACAGGCGACAGTCTCAACGTGACAGGTCTGAGGGAACAGGTCAAACGATTTTATATCCTTCAATCCCCAGCCTGACCTAATAAGAAAAGCTGTGTCTCGAGCTAGAGTTGCAGGGTTACAGGAAACGTACACCGTTTTTGAGGCTGAGCTTTCGGTGATGGAATCCAGTACCTCAGGCAGACACCCAGATCTAGGTGGATCGACCACAATCACATCGGGCTTTTCCTCCACGACAGATCGAGTCAGATCCTCCGCTCTGCCACATATTCCTCTTACGTTATCTATTCCGTTATTAGACATGTTTTCCTTTAGCCTATCGATCGAGGGGCCCCATTCCTCGATCGCCAAGACCGATTTAGCGCTCTTGGCTAGAAACGAGGTAAGGGCTCCGACCCCGGAGTAGAGCTCGACCAGTTTGCCGCCAGGAGAGTCAGCCCATTGAGCGGCGAGGGTAAATAATTTTTCCGCCTGGAGGGTGTTAACCTGGAAAAAAGCCGTTCCGTCGTAGGACAGGGAGAAGTCGCCTAATCTTTCGGTTATGATGTTTTCCCCCCAAACGGAGGCCATCCTGTCACCTATTATCCTGTTGCCTTTTTTATCGTTGACGTTCCAGGCCATGGACAGAAGTTGATCTCTGTAATCTCTCTCCATAGCCTTTTCCAGCGAGGCCATCCTCGCCCTGTTCAGCTCTGATGCCACCAACATCAACAGAAGCTCGTTTTTTTCGTTTGACCTCATTACGATATGCCTTAAAAGGCCTGAATGTCTCTTTTCGTCGTACAGAAAACCCCTGTCAAAAAAACCAGACATAACTGTATCTTTAAATTTAGAGTAAAAATCATTTATCGCTGTCATGAGCACAGGGCAATTATCTATCGAAACGATTGAATGGCTCTCAGGACGAAAAAAACCGATTCCACCGTCTCTTCCCCATCTGACGGGGAAAGACGCCTTATTTCTGTACCCCCACTCTCTATCGCTTGGAACGCACTCAAAGTCTTTTATCTCAACTCCACCGATCCGTTCCATAGCAGATCTGACCATATTTTTCTTCATGGCTATCTGGAGGGAGTATGACGCATGTTGAACTTGGCATCCGCCGCAGGCCTCGTACCATTGGCACTTAGGCTGGATCCTGTCCACCGATGGAGTCTCTATCTCCAAAAGAGCAGCTCTACCGTAGTTTTTCTTCTCCTGGACGATGGAGACCCTGACCTTCTCGCCTGGCAGGGCTTTATCGACGAAGATGACCTTGCCGCTGTCACAGAGAGCCACTCCCTGACCGTTGGAGTTAAGATCCCTTATGGTTAGGACTTTTTCTTTCACTGTAGACCTCCCAATAAAGATTTGCCGAGGCTATTATAGCCTCGGCAAATCCCATCTACCACCTAAAAGTGAAGCGATTGGCTGTTTTTGAAAACCTTGTATCCCTCGTCAAAGGCCTTGCCGTTCAACTCCTCGGTTCCCTTGGGGACCCTGGCCAGAACCGCCTTTCTGACCGCGGAAGGATCCAGGACCTTCTCCAGTTCCAGGACCCTGGCTACCATGCCCAACGATACCATATTGGTCACGAGCTCCCTTCCGATAACGTCCCTGGCTGTCCTGACGATGGGGAGATGATAGATATTGGCATCCACGTTGGGTATCTCTTTGACGTAGAAATCGTCTATTATCAGTCTCCCACCGGGTTTCGTCTCGGAGGCGTACTTCTCGCAAGCCTGAGATGTCAGTATTATCTGGAGGTCGGGCTTGACAGGCATAGGATAATCGATGGCCTCGGCGGAGATGACGACCTCCGCCTTGGAGCTGCCGCCTCTGGCCTCTGGACCGTAGCTCTGGGTCTGAACAGCGAAGAGCCCATCCGAATAGAGAGCCACTGCCTCTCCCACCACGACGGACGCAAGGATAACACCCTGACCGCCGGAGCCGGCAAAACGGACCTCAAAACGCTCGTTCATTAGGCTTCCCTCACTTTCTTGGTCATAGCCAGGTACTGCTCTGTGTACTCAGGAGCGACCTTGTTTACGAACTCGCCCACCACTATCTTGCCCAGAAGATCCTCGGGGGACATATCCTTGGCCTTTTCCTTCATGACGCTTGCGGACTTCAGGTACTCTATATTGGATATGGGGGTCTTCCTGTTGTTCTTACGTCCGAACTGAGTGTGGCAACTTGATACGATCTCGACCACGGAGAATCCCTTGTGTTTTACCGCATCGACGATGAACTTCTCCGCCTGCTTAGGGTTAGCTATTGTGGTCCTGGCTACGAAGGTAGCGCCGGCTCCCTCGGCCAAACGACAGATATCGAAGGTGGGGTCAATCGCGCCATAAGGGGCGGTTGTAGCGAGAGCTCCTCCTGGGGTGGTAGGAGAAGCCTGTCCACCGGTCATTCCGTATATGTTGTTGTTCATGACTATTGCGGTGATATCTATGTTTCTGCGACAGGCGTGGATAAAGTGGTTACCGCCTATTGCGGAACAGTCCCCATCTCCCATGACGTCTATAACGGTGAGCTCGGGCTTCGACATTTTGATCCCGGTGGCAAAACCGAGGGATCTACCGTGGGTGGTGTGCATGGTGCAGGCATCTATGTAGCCAGGAAGACGGCTGGAGCAGCCTATTCCGGAGGCTATAACCGTATTGTTCTGATCCTTCTCAAGATCGACCAAAGCCCTTAAAAGAGCGTGCATCACTATTCCGTGACCACACCCAGGGCACCACATGTGGGGGAAAAACCTAGTCCTGAGCCAGCTGTAAACTTCTTTGGAAGGCATCTTATCTGACCTCCTGGGTTATTTTCTCAAGTATCTCACTGGGATGGAAAAGCTCACCGTTTACGAGAGTCGCGGATACCACCTTGGCCTTGCCGTGAACGGCTCTCTCGACCTCGTGGACAAGCTGACCACAGTTGAGTTCCGGCACGATAATGGTCTTGACCTTGCGAGCCAGTTTCTCAAGCTCCTTGTCCGGGAAGGGCCAAAGGGTTATAGGACGGAAATGTCCGGCCTTTATGTTTCTGGCCCTGGCATCCTTAACAGCTCTGGTGCTCGAACGAGCTACGCTTCCGTAGGACACGATAAGGACCTCGGCGTCCTCGGCGAAGAGGGTATCGTACTTCACGATATCGTCCCTGAAGCGATCGATCTTCCTCATAAGACGCCTCATCTTCTTATCGATTTCATCGCCGTTGTTTGTAGGGAAACCCCAATCGTTGTGGGTGAGGCCCGTTACGTGCCAACGGTAACCGTCTCCGAAGGACGCCATAGCGGGGATATCGTCATCGGGATCAGCTGCGTATGCGAGGAATTTATCGGGCTCCACAGAAGGACGCTTCCTGTTAACGATTTTAAACGAGCCAGGCTCAGGGATCTCTATCTTCTCCCTCATGTGCCCTATCTCGGCATCGCTCATTATGAGAACCGGCTGACGATATCTTTCCGCTGAGTTGAATGCCTCTATAGCAAGAGAATAACACTCCTCGACGGAGGAGGGAGCGTAGGCTATCGTGCCGTGATCTCCATGGGTGCCCCAGCGAGCCTGCATTACGTCCTGCTGGGCGGCCTTGGTGGGAAGACCGGTTGAAGGTCCACCTCTCATGACGTCCACCAAAACCATCGGTACCTCAGCCTCGTAGGCCAGGCCGAGGTTTTCCTGTTTTAAAGAAAATCCAGGGCCAGAGGTGGCAGTAAGGGACTTAGAACCGGCTATAGATGCACCGATAGTCGCGGCGATAGCCGCTATTTCGTCCTCCATCTGTATGAACCGACCGTCTATTTTAGGGAGTTCCTCGGCCATTTTTTCGGCTATTTCGGTGGAGGGAGTTATGGGATATCCTCCGAAGAAATTACAGCCAGCGGCCAACGCTCCCATAGCGAGAGCTTCGTTACCCTGCCAAAAAGCGACCTTACCCATTGTTCTCCACCTCCCTCACAGTGATAGCCAAATCGGGACAGATGTTCTCGCACTGACGACACCCGATGCATTTAGCCATCTCAAAAGGCTCAGCTTTCTGTCTCTCGTCAAGGGCCAATACTTTCTTAGGGCAGATCTCGACGCAAAGAGAGCAACCCTTGCACCATGGCTTATTGATGATAACCTCAAATGCCTTTGCCAAAGAATTCACCTCCAAAAGATGCCGTTCCCCCTGGAACGGTTTCGTACAAAAAAAACAAACTCTATTTAGAAAAGTTCCCCAAACCGGGGCTTCTATAATAGCGAGCTCTTATATCATCCGGCGACACCGCCTCAGCTCGATTTTTCCAAGCTGTCTCCCCTAAGGCAAGGCCACCTATACACGAAAACATTTCCGGCTCACCAGACAGGGAAAAGCCCGTAAAAGTCCTTCCCTCCGTGGCGACAACCCTCAATCTACCATCTATGTTTGACAAAGCAGAGGAAAATTCATCCTGAGCTCTCTCTCCTTCAGCCAGGATAACCTCAAACGCTGTCCCTTCTCTGCGAAGGGCACTGCAGTATACAGCCTCTTGCCCTGCTCTTATGCAGGGGACGATAATCTCCCCCTCTGAGGGTCTCGCCGCCTCGGCCAAAGACTCCAATGAGCTTACAGGGATGGCTGGGATACCCAGCCCCTTGGCCAACGAGATACCGTAGGACAGAGCTACCCTTATTCCGGTGAAATATCCCGGTCCCACGGTAACGGCGACGAAGTCGATATCGTCAAAAGAGAAACGAGAGTTAGACAGCAACGAGGATACACAGACCGGCAATAAAGAGGCCTGAGATCTGCCGAGATCGAGGTTCATCTCCGACAGAGGCGTCTCTCCATCGACCAGTCCGATACAGGTGAATCGATTCGAACAATCGACAGCCAATATCCTATCGCTCATAGGAGTTCCTCCAAACCACAAAAATCTAGAAGTTCAAGTTTAGACTCAACCTCGAGTCCGACAGGATCAATCTCTAATTTTCTATTGCCCTCCGATAAATCGGGCAGACTATGCCGTTCCAGTTTTACGGTGATTCCATCGAAACGCGGGATAGACACAAGCCTCTCAGGCCACTCTATGATCAAAACCCATCCGTCGTCCAGGTATTCCTCAAGACCTATGGAACGAAAATCGACCTCTTCGAGCCTGTATAGGTCGGCATGGGCAACAGGGATACTTCCGTGATACTCGTTGATTAGGGTAAAAGAGGGGCTTTTAACTCCCCTACCACCAAGCTCATTCACAAAGCCCCTAACAAAGGTCGTCTTACCAGCCCCAAGCCCCCCCTCCAGGAGGACCAAAAAACCAGGGCAAGCAAGCCTAGCCAGAGAGGCTCCTAGAGCCTCCGTCTCCC
>JAQUTB010000036.1 GCA_028709985.1 Dethiosulfovibrio sp. | reverse complement strand
CGCCGCTACAACCTACGTAAGGCCTGAGGTCGTCGAGGCTATGGAGGCTTATTTTACCCGATCCTTTTACAATCCGTCCTCTCTCTACTCCGCCTCAGAGCCTAACAGAAACGCCATAGATACCGCAAGGGCTCAGGTAGCATCGGTTATAGGGGCGGATAAAAAGGAGATATTCTTCACCGGAGGGGGATCGGAGGCGGACAACTGGGCCCTTAAGGGAGCGGCTTTTGCCCTGGGGGCTAAAAAGGGCCGCCATCTCATAACCACCTCCATAGAGCATCACGCTATCACCCATTCCATGGAATTTCTGGAGCGTCAGGGGTTTGAGGTTACCTATCTTCCCGTCGATGGAGAGGGCTTTGTCCCTCTAGATGGGCTGGAAAAGGCCATCAGGCACGATACCATCCTTGTCTCGGTGGCTATGGCCAACAACGAGATCGGCACCGTGCAGGAAGTGACCTCCATAGGAAGGCTCTGCCGGGAAAGGGGGGTGTTGTTTCACACCGACGCGGTTCAGGCTGTGACCCACATTCCCATAGACGTGGAGGCCATGAACATAGATATGCTGTCCATGGCTGCCCACAAGTTCTACGGGCCTAAAGGGGTTGGGGCCCTCTATATCCGTAAGGGTGTAAAGATCGACAATCTTATCCACGGCGGAGGGCAGGAGTCCGGACGACGCTCCGGGACGGAGAACGTTCCAGGAATAGTCGGAATGGGGGTCGCCGCCGCCTTAGCTTACGGTGAAATGACCAACGAGGCCAGGAGGCTCTCCTCCCTCAGGGACAGGCTGATGGAGGGCCTTCTCAGGAAGATTCCCTACGCCAGGATAAACGGTCCTATCGGGGAATACCGTCTGCCCAATAACTCTAACTTCAGTTTCGTAGGCATAGAGGGGGAGACCCTTCTCCTGGACCTGGACGACGGAGGTTACTCCGCCTCGACGGGCAGCGCCTGTGCCTCCGCTTCCCTGGATCCGTCCCACGTGCTCATGGCCATAGGTCTATCCCACGAGATGGCCCACGGATCGGTCAGGCTGACCTTAGGAAGAAACAGCTCCGATGAGGACGTCGACCGCTTATTGGAGTATCTTCCGAGGGTAGTTGAGCGGAGAAGGGCCATGTCGCCCCTCTGGGAGGATTTTCTGAAGAGACAGGAGGGGATTTGATCGTGCTTTACAGCGAGATAGTGATGGACCATTTCAGAGATCCTAGAAACGTAGGAGAGATCGAGAATCCTGACGGGGTCGGTGAGGTGGGCAACGCCAAGTGTGGGGATATTATGAAGATATATCTCAAGGTCGAGAACGATATCATCGTGGACGTCAAGTTCAAGACCTTCGGCTGTGCCTCCGCTATAGCCTCCTCGAGCATGGCCACGGAGATGATAAAGGGAAAAACGGTGGACGAGGCGGCAGCTCTCACCAATAAAGCGGTGGCCCAGGCCTTAGACGGCCTACCTCCTGTTAAGATGCACTGTTCGGTTTTGGCGGAAGAGGCGATAACCAAGGCTCTAAACGATTATTTTAAAAAGGTTGGAAAACCTCTTTTGCCCGAGAGGGGTCATGACGAAATGGGCCACGACCACGGCCACTGATGGTTGTGGATAAAAAACCGGAGGATCGGCTTAAAGGCCGATCCTCCGGTTTTTTTATCTATTTACCGAATCCCTTTATGTAGAGCTCTTTTATCTCAGATATAAGAGGATAGCGAGGGTTATTGCCGGTGCATTGATCGTCGAAGGCCAGCTCGCTTAGTTCGTCCACTTTAGCCATAAACTCTGCCTCGTTGACCCCTGCCTCCCTTATGGTGGCGGGAAGATCCAGTTCCTTGCGGAGTTTCTCTATCGCCTGGATGAGGGAGTTTACCTTCTCGTCGTCGGTTTTACCGGGCAGTCCAAGATAGTCGGATACTTTTGCGTATCTTTCCTTGGCATTAGGGTACTTGTACTGGGGGAACGCCGCCTGTTTCCTGGGCGCTGCCTCCATGTTGAACCTTATCACGTCGGTTATAAGGATGCCGTTTGCGACACCGTGTGCTACGTGAAAAGCTGATCCCAATTTGTGTGACATGGAGTGACATAGCCCGAGAAAAGCGTTTGCGAAGGCCATTCCCGCCATAGTCGCGGCGTAGTGTACCTTCTCCCTGGCCTCAGGGTTTGAAGCTCCGCTCCTGTAGGATTGGGGGAGATACTCAAAAAGTATCTTTAGTGCCTCCATAGCGATTCCGTTGGTGTAATCGGTGGCGGTGGTTGCAGCCAAGGCCTCAAGAGCGTGGGTGACCGCGTCGATCCCTGAGGCCGCCGTCACTCCCTTGGGCATTGTGAGGACCAAGTCTGGGTCCACTATGGCCATGTCAGGGGTCAGTTCGTAGTCGGCTATTGGGTATTTAACTCCCTGAGCGTCGTCGGTTATGACGGCAAAAGGCGTAACCTCGGATCCGGTCCCAGATGTGGTCGGTATGGCCACCATTATGGCCTTTTTGCCCATCTTGGGGAACTTACAGACCCTCTTCCTTATGTCCATAAACCTCATGGACAGTCTATCAAACCTCACCTCTGGGTGTTCGTACAGAAGCCACATGATCTTTGCCGCGTCTATGGGAGAGCCCCCTCCGAGCGCTATGACCACGTCGGGATTGAAGTCCTTCATCCTTTCAAGCCCTTTGTGGACCGTCGAGATATCGGGGTCGGGCTTTACGTCGGAGAATATCTCTATCTCCATGCCCATATCCTCAAGGTGTCTGGTTACCTTCTCCGCATAGCCTAGGTCGTATATAGGCCTATCGGTCACCAAAAAAGCTTTTTTTCTACCCTCTAGCTCCCTGAGAGATAGGGAAAGACACCCCGGTTTGAAGTAGACCTGAGAGGGGACCCGAAACCAGAGCATGTTCTCCCGTCTTTCGGCTACCGTCTTGAGATTGATAAGATGTCTGATCCCGACGTTCTCGCTGACGCTGTTTCCACCCCATGAACCGCAGCCTAAGGTCAAAGACGGTTCAAGACGGAAGTTGTATACGTCTCCTATCGCGCCCTGGGAGCTTGGCATATTGATTAGGACTCGTCCTGTCGATACTTTTTGGCTGAAAGAGGCTATCCTGTCCCTGTTATCGGATTTTGTGTAGAGGACGGAGGTATGACCTAGCCCCGCGAAATCCACCAACTCTGCCGCTTTCTTCTCCGCGTCCTGGAAATTGGTTGCCCTGTACAATCCCAGGATAGGGGAAAGTTTTTCGTAGCTAAAGGGCTCCTGCTCCCCTATCTCGTCTGCCTCCCCGATTAGGACCTTGGTTGACTCTGGGACGTCGAACCCGGCGAGCTTAGCTATTTTATGGGCGGACTGGCCGACTATATCGACGTTAAGCCTGCCGTCCTTCAATATCGTCTCCCTGAGCTTTTTCTTTTGATCGTCGTTGAGTATTATGGCGCCTCTTTTGGTGAATTCCTCGTGGACCTGAGTGTATACAGAGTCGCACACCACCACCGACTGTTCCGAGGCGCATATCAAGCCGTTGTCGAAGGTCTTGCTCAACAGAATGGAGTTGACTGCCATCTTTATATCAGCTGTCTCATCTATAACCGCAGGGGTGTTGCCCGATCCAACCCCTATAGCTGGCTTACCCGAGGAGTAGGCCGCTCGAACCATTCCAGGGCCCCCTGTCGCCAATGTCATGCTTATCGACCGATGTGACATGAGGTACTGGGATCCCTCCACGGAGGGCTCCTCAATCCATCCTATTATCCCCTCAGGTGCTCCCGCCTTTACCGCTGCGTCGTGGATTAATTTTGCCGTCTCGACGGTGCATCTCTTCGCCTTTGGATGTGGTGAGAATACTATACCGTTTCTTGTTTTCAGAGCCAGCAGGGCTTTGAATATAGTGGTGGATGTCGGGTTTGTGGTGGGTATTATCCCAGCTATGACCCCTATGGGCTCCGCTATACGGAAAAATCCGTTGGTTTCGTCCCTCTCTACAACCCCACAGGTTTTCTCGTTGCGGTATTTGTTGTATATAAACTCCGATGCGAAGTGGTTTTTTATAACCTTGTCCTCTATGATGCCCATACCGGTTTCCTCCACCGCGGCTTTCGCGAGAGGTATTCGGGCTTGGTTTGCTACGACCGCGACCTGAAAGAATATCTCGTCAACCTGCTCCTGTGTGTAACTGGAAAACTTTCCCTGAGCTTCTTTGGTCTTGGCTACTATGGCGTCTATTTCCGCAGGAATATCCCTTACGATCTCTTTCTCGGTTTTTTTTACGGTCATGATTGTAGAACCTCCCTGAAAAATATCGTTTGATATGTCAATAACAATGTCTGTGATGGTTGATATTGTAATCACAATCACAATCGAGGTCAAGGCCTCTAATTTTATGTCGGAAGAGATAGTATTATTCTTTTTTTCTGTTCATATATGAGGAATGGGAGTGAGTTGAGGGGGAAATAAAAAAGGACCGAGGAATTATCCTCGGTCCTTTAGAGATCGTGGTGCGGAGGGGGAGACTTGAACTCCCACAGGCTATGCCCACAAGATCCTTAGTCTTGCGCGTCTACCAGTTCCGCCACCCCCGCAGGCGACAGGAGGAATTATATACTTCGAGCCGGGCTTAGTCAACCGGTGTTTTTCTCCTGGTTCGAGAAAAAATCGCTATCGATTTGGTGGTGTGCCCCTTTCCATGTATAATTGAAACGTAGTTGTAACTGAGTCACATCAAACTTCAGTGAGGTGAATCGATTGAGCGTAATTGAGAAGGAAAAGGCGCTACGTTCGGCGGAAAACCCACGGCAGGTCCAGAGCAGGTCCAGGGGAATGGTGCGACACAAGGTCAACGTTCAAGAGTGCGTTAAGCTTTTCGGCGTGGAGGTCAGGGCTGCTGTAGAGACGGAGGATGGCCGGATCGACGGTTGAGCTTAACACAGAGGGGTCGACGATCGTCGACCCCTCTGTCGTTGTTTCTCTAGATGCCTTTCCCTATCGCTAGAGCTATATTCTCGACCTCTTGGGCCATTTTTTCCGGCGCCTCCAGCACTATCGTGGTGTCCTTAGAGATTGCCATCGACAGGGCGATCCCTATATGGGGAACGGTCTCGATCACGACCGGAATATCGTAGATAGTCTTGACCTGAAAACTTCCACCGTCTCCCATTGGATCGTCAGCGCCCCTTGGATCGGAGGGCCTATTTTTTTGCGTTCCGAAAGCTGTACCTGATAAAATAAGGGCCTTTATGGATCGATCGTCCGAATCTCTCCTGTACGAATATTCTTCAAGGACGCCCTGTGGTCCTTTTGCCGAGAGCATATCACGGGATCCAACCTGGACCAGCGTCCAGCCGGGAATTTCCGGCAGGAGCGCCGAGGCGAAGCAAACTTGAGCTACGAGGACCGTCACTACAGCTAAAAGAAATTTGTCTCTTATCATCTTGATCATTCAAACGTCTCCTTTTCATTTTTTTGGAGGGATAATGTATGAGCGTAAACTTTATGGAGAGGCTTTTTACGCCCGATTCTGTCGTGCTCTTCAGCCGCTACGACGACTCGGAGATACTGTCATCACGTCCCATGGCGAACCTGATATTCTGGGGATACAGGGGAAAGGTCCATCAGGTGACCACCGATGGCGAGATCTGGAACGGATGGAACCAGGTTGAAAATCTCCAAAAACCTCCAGACGTAGCGTTGATATCCCTGTGCCCCCTCAGGTCCATGGACGCTCTCGAACGGTGCTCCTCTATAGGCATTCCATTCGTGATAATGCTGTCGTCTTTTTCCGATAAACTTATGTATTCGGAGTACCTTAGCGTTTTAAACTCGGCAAAAAGCAGAGGTACGAGGGTTTTAGGCCCCAACTGCCAGGGGCTGGCGAACTTTGCCGACAGGATTCCCTTGAGCTGGTCCAGCGGATTGGACATCAACCACCCACAGGACGGTCATATAGCACTGGTATCCCAAAGCGGAGCGTTGGGGTTTTCCGCCTTTGCCATGGCGGCGGACGAGGGAGTCAGATTCCGTTACGTCATAACGACCGGACTGTCCTCCGACTTGGACGTGGTGGACATAGGGCAATGGCTCATAGACGATTACGAGGTTCGCCTGATGGTATTTTACCTCGAAGGTCTGCCGGAGGGCAGAGATTTTTTAAAGATGGTTCGAGAGGCCCAAAGCAGGGGCATATCCGTCGCTGTGCTACGCGGAGGGATAAGTCCCTGTGTCAGAGACTTTGCGGCGGGCCGCAGAGGACACGGTTCCGTCGCCGATGACGGAGTGTGGAAGACCGTCGCAAAACAGTTCGGCATGGTTCTTCTGAACGATATAGAGGACCTAATCGATCTTGGCAGGATAGTGGATATGGGAAGGCCTCCAAAGGGGAACAGCGTAGCTATTCTCTCCGTATCCGGCGGCATAGGGATGATGCTGGCGGACAAGTCCGTGTCTGCTGGTCTCGAGATAGCCTCCCCTGATTATAGGTCAAGGGTCGAGCTGAGAAAGCTCCTGGCCGAGGAGGATTATCTGGATCGCATAATAAACTTGGATCCTAAGGTACTTGAAAGCCCTCAGCTGATCGCTAAGGCCATCAAGATCGTTTCAGAGTCCCCCGATGTGGATATGATCTTCGTCGCAGTGCCGGTCATATCCGCAGGTGACTCGGAGAGACTGGCGGATATTTTGATAGGGGCGTCGTCCTCGTCGTCAAAGCCTCTGGTCTGTTGCTGGTTGACAGACGACGTACATGGTGGGCACGGGGCCGAAAAACTGAGGCGAAGCGGGATCCCACTTTTTGACAGTCCGAGGAGATGTGCTGAAGCTGTATCCTCCCTAGTTGGCGCGGTTAAGCTGTGCAAGAGGCGAGAGCTCTCGTGTGTCCCGGTAAGCACGCCCCTTCTGGAGAGCTACCCTGAGGTTATGAACGGATACGAGGCATCCTGTTTTATAGGGGCCTATGGACTGTCCCTGATAAAGCAGGCTTTTTGTAAAAATTTAGAGGAGGTCCTGGCCGGAGGAAACGATATAGGCTTCCCCCTGGCGATAAAGGTGGTCTCCAGAGGGATCGGGAGCAAAAAAGAGGCCAGAGGTATCGCCTTGAACCTGAGGACCGAGGAGGAGCTGCAAAACGCCTACGGCAGGATAATAGAGAGGGCGGTTAAGTCATATCCTGAGGCCATAATCGACGGAGTACTGGTCCAGGAGATGGTCTCAGACGGTATAGAGTGTATGGTTGGAATGAAGAGGGATCCCGTTTTTGGCCCGGTGGTCGCGGTAGGGCTGGGGGGAATACTTTACGATGTGACCAAGGACCTCGCCCTGAGGCTAGCTCCGGTGGACTTCCCTATGGCTCTGGAGATGGTCGAGAGCCTCAAAGGATACCCCCTTTTCACCGGCTTCAGGGGGTCGGCGGCTCTGGACTTTCGCTCCTTGGCCTCGGAGGTCGTCAAGGTCTCCGCCATGTCCTGTGCTGAGCCCGATCTTGCCCTGCTGGATATAGGCTCCATCTTCGTGACCCCTAACGGGGTTAAGATTTCAGACGTCCGCGTCAGGAAAAGGAGTGTCGGATAAGAGATGTTTTTTGTCTATATTTTTTGGATATCGGCCGGTTATCTCGCTGGATCCCTTCCTACTGCCTATCTGGTAGCAAAAAAATTTAAAAACATGGATATAAGGTCCTTTGGATCCGGCAACGTAGGGGCTACTAACCTGGGGAGGCTCATGGGCAGGAGGTGGGCTGTTTTCGTCTCTGTGGTGGATATGCTCAAGGGGGGAGTTCCCGTCACTATGGCTAACCTCGCTGGGTGCGATAATTTACTGGTCTCCCTGGTGGCTATAGCTGCGGTCTTGGGCCATAACTACCCGGTCTGGCTCAATTTCAAGGGAGGCAAAGGTGTGGCGACCACCTATGGGACCATGTTTTTCGTCTTTCCGTGGATATCCTTCGTGGCGGTTCCTGCCGCTGGTTTGGTGTGGTATCTGACCCTGAGGATATCGGGATACGTCTCTTTGGCCTCAATACTGTCGCTTTTCTCGATGTCGGTGCTCTTTCTCGCTTTGGGATCGCCCCTCGCTCTGGGAGGAGCGGCTTTCTCCCTCGCTGTTCTATCTTCCTGGCGACATCGCTCAAACCTTGTCAGGATTGCCTCTGGAAAAGAGGAAAAAATAAAGGGCGGCCGGTAGATCTTTCGGTCACTGACGTCCTGGTCTTATTGACTATTTTTGACCAAAAAACTAAAATGGGTCCATCGTTCAAAGGAAGGGGGGATTTATCGTGCGAAGTCTCACTGAGATTATCGAAAGTCATATTATCGATCTTCTGGGGAGAAACGAGGAGGATGTAGTCTCCCTTCGTAGGAAGGAGCTCGCGGAGCAGTTTGGCTGCGTGCCAAGTCAGATCAACTATGTCCTCAGAAGCCGGTTTACTCCCGAGAGAGGGTATCTCGTCGAGAGCCAGAGGGGTGGACATGGATACATAAAGATATTGAAGATCTGCTACGACATGCCCGAGGAGAAGGTCCGTCACGTGGAGGATTTGGTCGGAGACAGTATCACGGAGCAGGGAGCTAAGAGGCTTCTTCTGTCGTTGCAGTCTAGGAATATCATCGACGCCAGGGAGCGTCTCCTCATAGAGGTGGCCCTCAGGCACATAGACGACGTTGGGGAATCCACTTTTGACGTGTCTCCCTACAAGAGAAATGTCCTTCAAGCTGATCTGCTTAAAAGGATGTTGAGAAGCCTAGTTTTTTCCTAGTGGAGGACACGGTATGTGGCAATTTTTTACGGAGAGAAGCAAAAAAGTCATTCAACTCGCCCATAGAGAGGCCCTGAGGTTAGGGCACGAGATGATAGGTACAGAACATATCCTTATGGGACTAGCCCTTGAGACTGGTGGATTAGCCGCCCAGGCTATATCGTCGATGGGTATATCTCCTGAGGAGCTTATAGCTGCCATAGAGTCGACGGTGAGCTCCAATAAATCCATAGATACCCCTCAGGATCTTCCCCTCAGCCCCAGGGCCAAGAGAGTTTTGGATATGTCCATAAGAGAGGCTAAGTCCATGGGGGTCAACTATGTGGGCACTGAGCATATCCTTATGGGTATATTGTCAGAGGGCGAGGGAGTCGCGGTTCAGGTCCTTATGTCCATGGGGTTGGATCCATCGGAAGCCAGGAAACAGGTTATAAAGTTTCTCTCAGGAGGGGATAAGGACGTCGCCGGAAGCAAGGTTCCAGACGTCAAAAATCGCAACCGTACCCCTGTCTTGGACCAGCTAGGTATAGATCTGAGCGGTATGGCCGATAAAAATCAGCTTGACCCGGTCATAGGCCGTTCTACCGAGATCAGGAGGGTCGTTCAGGTCCTCTCCAGAAGGACGAAGAACAACCCGGTTCTGATCGGCGATCCGGGGGTCGGTAAGACCGCCATAGTCGAGGGGCTTGCTCAGAAGATACTCGCTGGGGATATACCGGAGAGCCTTAAGGGCAAGAGGGTAGTTCAGCTCAACATGGGGAATTTGGTGGCTGGGACCAAGTATCGTGGTGAGTTTGAGGAGAGAATGCGCAAGCTTGTTCTCGAGTTGAAAGAGTGTCGGGATGTGGTCCTCTTTATCGACGAAATTCATACTATAGTCGGAGCTGGTGGGGCCGAGGGGGCTATCGATGCCGCCAATATACTCAAACCTAGCTTGGCAAGAGGTGAGTTTCAGGTAGTAGGGGCGACGACCTTGGACGAATACAGAAAGTATATAGAAAAAGACGCCGCGCTTGAGAGGCGTTTTCAGCCGGTCAAGGTCGATGAGCCCTCGCTGGAGGATTCGCTCCTGATCTTAAAGGGCCTGAGGGATAGGTATGAACTGCATCACAGTGTGACTATCACCGACGAGGCCCTAGAGGCGGCTGTTCGTCTGTCGTCAAGGTACATAACCGATCGTTATCTTCCTGACAAGGGAATCGACCTTATAGACGAGGCCTCCGCTAGGGCTAGGCTTGACGCGATGGAGCTCCCTGAGCCTTTGAAACGTATGGAGAGGGAATTGGAGATGGTCCGCAGGGAGAAG